>JAKEGQ010000264.1 GCA_022615475.1 Candidatus Methylomirabilota bacterium
AGCAGCGCGGTGATCTCCCTTTCATCCCCCCGGTCCTCCACCGGTTCGCTCATGCGCCACCCCTGCTCGTCTCTGATCAGGGTGACGACCGTTCCCCCGCGGTTGATGCTAATGCTGCTGACCTCCTTCTCCTGGAACGGGACCAGCTTCGTCTCGTGCTCTTTCTGAGCCTCCCGTGTTTCGAGGAGATAGTAGGCCAGGACGAGCAGGGTGAGGACGCCGGCGAGGAGCAGGGTCGTGCGAAGCCTCATGCCGACCGTCTCCGGCGGAGGAAGACGACGAGCCAGGTGCCGATCATGGCGAGCGGTGGGAGGACGAGGATCCCCCAGAAGGCGAGCCGGGCCTGATTCGCGGTGAGGACCAGCGGCGTGAACTTGGCCTGCCGCGGCCGGATGGCGATCAGATGTTCTTCCTCGGCGAGCCAGCCAACCGAGTTCAAGAAGAGGTCTCGATTCCCCGCGAGGTTCACGTAGTTGTTCTGCATGAAGGCCGAGGTGCCGTAGGCCACGATCCGCCCCTTTTTCTGGTTCAGGGTGGAGGGTTCAGGGTTCAGGGTCTTCTCTGTCTTCGGGACTTCGGACGTCGGGCCTTGGACGTCGGACTGTACTTCGATAGTCGCCAACGCCCCCACCGGTAAGGGGCCCCGGCGATCCTGCCCCTCGTCGAACTTCGCTTCCCCGCGGTCAAGCGCCGCCTTGTCGGTCTCGGCCCAGCTTTCGGAGCTGGTCCGGACCAGGACCTGCACTGTAATTCCTTTCTGCGGCTCGGCGACAGCATCGACCGTGCGGGCATAGGGCAGAATCGTGGCCAAGACTACGTCCTTGGTGAACTCATTGGTGATCGGATGAGGCTCGTATTGGGTCACCACCGGGAGGAGGTAATCCCCCCCAAAGACCCTGCTCAGCCGATCCACGATGATATCCTTGCCCATCACGATGCCGTACTTCTTGAGGAGGTCGGTGAGTCCGGGGGCGGTGAAGGGATCGAGGAGGACCAAGAGGTTCCCCCCTCGTTTGACATAGGCCTCGATGAGTTGCAGCTCGGTTGGCAACAGTTCGCTTTGGGGACCGGCGATGACAAGGACCGCAGCATCGTTGGGGACCTCCCTTTCGCGGAGCAGCAGGAGGGGCTTGACCTCGTACTCGACCTCGCTGAGCGCCTGCTTCACCTGGGAGAGGCCCTGCCGCCCGGCGCTGTCCAGCGCTGCCTCGCCGTGGCCGGTGAGGAAATAGACGACTCGCCTCTTTGTGCGGAGAAGCTTGACCAGGGCGTTGGTGATCTTCTCCTCTTCGGCCCCCTGGAACTTTTCTTCCTTGCCCCCACTCTCGAGGACCACGGTCGTGGGAGCGGCGATTCCGTAACGCCTGCTCATTCCTGGATGCCGGTCCGGGTCCACGAGCTCGAAGCGGAACTTGGGAGAAACCTGGGCGTACTGGGTCAGGAGGTCCTGGGCCGCTGCCCTGCCCGGCTCATCGGTCCGATAGAAGGCGATGGCGTGGACGTCTTTCTCCAATGATCTGACGAGCCTGATAGACTGATCAGACAGGCTGTGGCGCCGGCCCTCGGTCAGATCCACACGGACGTTATGGCGGATTGCTAACGCCTCGACCACCACGACGATGGCAAGAAACAGCATCAGGGCCAGGGCGGTGTTCAGCCCGTACCGAGTTCCGCGACGAGTAAGCAACTGCCTCACCCCTTCCACCGTCGAATCTCGAGCGACTTCAGCGTCGCGAAGAGAAAGAAACCAGTCATGCCCAGATAGTAGACGATGTCCTTCATCTCCAACACCCCGCGGGCAAAGCTCGCGAGGTGCTCCACGATGGAGAGGTTGCGGAAGAGCACGCCCCAGTCCCCTTCGGCGAGGGTCCCCCCCCAGCCGATGATCCACAACAGGAGGGAGGCGCCAAAGGCAAAGGCCCCCGCCACAATCTGATTCTCGGTCAGGGAAGAAAAGAGGAGCCCGAGGGAGAGAAAGGCCATTCCCAACAGGAGGAGGCCTAGGTATCCGGTGAGGATGGGGTACAGCTCGAGCTCGCTCCACAGCGTGAGGAGGAGCACATAGAGGGCCGTAGTGGAGAGGAGCAGGGCGTACAGAGTCGTGGCCGCCATGAACTTGCCCAGGAGGACCTCCCCATCCCGAAGCGGGTAGGTGAGCAAGAGCTCTAACGTTCCCTGCTTTCGCTCCTCGGCGAACAGGCGCATCGTCAGGAGGGGCATCAGAAACAGGAGCACCACGCCGAGATCGATGAAAAACGGTCGGACGACGCCATCGGTGACGTTGAGGCCCCTGGCGAGCCCTGGATTCATTGCGGCCTGGACGCTGATGAGACTCAAATAGATCAGAATCGTATAGAAGAAATATCCGGAGATGACAAGGAAGAGCGTGAAGACGGCATACGCAACAGGAGAGGCGAAGTATGAGCGCATCTCTTTCTTGAATACCGCGAGCGTCCCCATGGGTTTCTCCAAGTCTAGCTGTCAGCAGTCAGCTATCGGCTGTCCGCCGACACAGAGGAAGCCACGTTTCAAAAGCTCTAGCTGACGGCTGATGGCTGATGGCTGACTGCTTCTTCTTCGGTGACCAATCGGATAAAGATATCCTCCAGGCTCAGATCCACCGGTCTGAGTTCCAAGAGCCCCCAGCCGCTGCTGCAGACGACGCGCGCGAGCTCCTGGCGCAGGTCCCGGTCCTTGTCCGTGTCGACGAGATACCGGCGCAGCGCTCCGGCCCCGTCCTTCATCACGACCTGAAGGACCCCTGCCACCTCACGGAGCCTGCCGGTGACCTGTTCCGGCGGCCCGTCAATCTGGAGCAGCACCTGGGTCGAGCGCTGGAGGCGGCGGGTCAGGCTCTCTGGGGTGTCCACCGCGACAATGTGGCCGTCGTTGATGATGATCACCCGCTGGCAGACCATGCTGACCTCTGGCAGGATGTGTGTGGACAGAATCACCGTGCGTTCGCCCTGCATTTCCCGGATGAGGCTGCGGATTTCAATGATCTGCTTGGGGTCAAGTCCGATGGTCGGCTCATCGAGAATGAGGATGGGCGGGTCACCGAGAAGGGCCTGGGCGAGTCCCACCCGCTGGCGATAGCCCTTGGAGAGCTTGCCGATGATCCTCCCTCGTGCGTCCTGAAGGAGGCACCGTTCGATCGCTTCCCCGACCCGCTGGCGTCGGGTCAGCCGGGAAAGTCTTTTTGCCTCCGCCACGAAGTTCAGATACTGGGTCACGGTAAGATCGGTGTAGAGAGGGACGTGCTCCGGCAGGTACCCGATCCGCCGCCGCACCTCGAGGGCCTGGGTGCGGATGTCGCATCCCCCGACCCTGGCAGTGCCGGAGGTCGGAGGCATGTAGCACGAGAGGACGCGCATCGTGGTAGTCTTTCCGGCCCCGTTCGGACCGAGGAATCCCACCACCTCCCCCTGCTGTACCGTGAAGGTGAGGTTGTCGATGGCGGTCTTATTCCCGTAGACCTTTGTGAGTCCCTCTACCTCGATCATGGCGACCCCCGAAGATTATAGTCCCTTCTCCGGGAATGACAACCCCCCCGGCTAGGGCCGCTCGGGAGAGTATGCTTCGTTGGAGGCAGCACCTTCGGCCCCTCGCTCCCGACCGGCTGACCGACGACCGTCAAAACCAAGAGGTTCTTCCTGTCATCGGTGATCGGTCCGCGGTCAACGTGATATTCCCCCACCTGCGCTGTGGCCAACGGGTCCTGTCGTCGGCCACCCCATCCGTCCTCGGAGACTTCACGCACCATTCCATCAGGGGGGGGAAGCGGTGGCGAAATTCTCCTCCGGGCGGATGGGCGCCCGGCCTCCGCCACCCGTTGGCCTGTTCAGGGGATCCCGGCCCCCCGCAGTAGTCCATGAACTATGAACTGTGAACCGTGAACTCGCTACCGGTCATCGGTGATCGGTCATCGGTCAAGAGTGGGGGCAAATTCGATACGTTCGAACAGAAGGCGGACGTTGCCGAGCTTGTCCAGGGTGAGACATCGCTCGATGAGCAGTGATCGGGACGGCTCCGGGAGGGTGCGGCAGGTGAGGGCGTGGAACTTCGCGATGAGCTCATCCGGTGTCATTGGGTTTTTCGGATCGCCTTTGGGAAAGTCGACCCGTGCCTCGTGTCGGATCCCCTGCGTGGTTTCGATCGTCACGACCGCCGGCCACTTGTCGGGGTACACGCGATCGAGTTCAGGGTCTCTGTGAAGGACGACCGTAGACATGAGCTGACGGACGGCGCGATCGCGGATTCCCTCTTGGGTGAAATCGTCCAGCCCGACCCTGCCGTGCAGGAGCGCTGTGGCGACGCAGTAGGGGATGCTGAACTTCGCGGCATAGGGGCTGGCCGGTTCTACCTTCTCGAGGAGATCCAGCGCCGCCGAGTAGACGCGGACGGCGATCTTTGTAATCTCAGTCGGTTTGGCGTTGAGTCGAGTCTTCAGCGCCAGGGCGGCGTCAATGCTCGAGTGGATGTGGTAGCACGCGGCGTGGGCCTTAAAGGAGTTCTCCAGGATCCGGAGGGGACGTGTTCCCAAACCTTCAGTCAGGCGGGCGAGCTTCGGGGCGGCAGAGGTGGCTTGGGCGAGTCCCTTCTCTCCCTCGAAGATCTGCGATGCGGCTGTGAGTCCCTGCTCTGCGAGGAGGGCGGCCAGGAGCCCATCGGCCGAAGCCTTGCCAAGGTGGAGCTGCTTCGACATAGCCCCCTCCACCAGGAATTCCCACAACCCTGCCGACTGTGTTCCTGCGCTCCCGAGCGCCCAGACGAGCTGCTCCGGCGTCAAGCGGAGCAGTCTGCCGGCAGCCGTGGCGGCGCCAAAGACCCCGCATGTGGCCGTGGTCTGCCAGAAGTGGTAATGACTCGGTCCTAGCGCTTCACCTGCCCTGATTGCCACCTCGTATCCCGCCACGATGGCGGTCAAGAATTCTGGGCCCGCGATGCCGTCCCGCTCGGCCACCGCAAGCGCAGCCGGGATGACAGGGGCCGCCGGATGAAGCACCGACGGTTTGTGGAGATCGTCCATCTCCACGACATGGGAGGAGGCAGCATTCACGAGCGCGGCAAGATGACAGGAGGTCTTGGATCCATCGGCGATCATCGTCGCCTGAGGTGTTCCCCCCAGTCCTCTGGCCACGTTGAGGAACATTTGGATGGGCCGGGTAGTCCTCCCCGAAATCGCCGAGGCGAGCCAGTCGAGGACGCAGAGTTTGGCCATCTCGATCACGTCGGCCGGCAGCCTGTCGGGCCGCAGACCGGCAATGAAGCTCGCCAATTGTTGGGAGATCGTCTTTGCCATGTTTCACCCTCAATGGCTGACGACGGCTCGACTCAGCTGTTCGACTTTGCTCAGACTTCGGCTGAGCTCAGTCGAATGCCCTGCCCTGAGCGTGTCGAAGGGCCCGCCGAAGTCCGATCACCGATGGCCGTTTTGACGTTCAACATAAATGGTTCCCTGATCAAGCAATTTCCGTACCGGATCAACGGCCACCCAGTCACTAGGCTTTGGACATTGGACGTCGGACATCGGACTTCGGACCCCAATCATCTACGGATCGGAGCAATCGCGGGTGAAACCACAGCGGGGGCAGATGAGCTTGCAGTGAATCTCCAGCATTTCGGCCCCACACACATCGCACACATAGATGTCCTGTTGGGTTGTCATCGTAATGAGCTTATACCCTTTCCCCACCGCGTTCAAGGCCAACCATTTGCTTGTTGGGGCCCTGGCCCGGCGCGATGATTCTGTTGCACTAGTACCTTCGGTCCGTCGCTCCGAGCCTTCCACTATCCAGCCTCGAAAGGGATGTCCTGCTGAACGGCGGTTCACCCCTTTTCCTTTCTCCGGGCGGCACGTGCAGGCGACGAACGACATTGCCGGAAGCGGCGGGGCCCCTCGGCAGGCGACGGTCCGCTCCTCCCCCTGCCGGCGAGGGGGGAGGGCGACCGCGGAGGCCGGCGAAACCCGCGCCTCCGTCGAATAGGGTTTGACCGCGAGACGCATCCGCTAAACCACACCCAAAGCTTGCGCCGCACCACCGTCCG
>JAKEGQ010000265.1 GCA_022615475.1 Candidatus Methylomirabilota bacterium
CATGACCTCCAGACCGTAAATGCGGATGGCCCTTCGCGTCAGAGATCGCGCACGCGGATCACGGTGACCTGGTCGTCGCTCTTCAGCGTCAGGTACATCCGCCCCATCGGCGCGTTGAGCGCGATGCTCGAGACGTTGCGCGGGATCCGCCGGTGGGCGCGCACTTCCAGCTGGGCCTCCTCGATGATCGTCAGGGTGTTTTCCCGATTATTCACCACGTAGGCCCGGCCCGCTTTCTCATCAACGGCCACCGCCAGGGGATAGTTCCCGACGGGCACGGTGGCGCGAAGGCGACTGCCGCGGTCGTCGAGGATGCTGACGCTTCCCTCCTCCGTATTCACAACATACACCATCCCCGATGCCATGTTAATGCCGAGGTGCGTCGGGCCGCGCCCCACCGGGATCTCGCCGAGGCGCTGACCCGTCGCTCCGTCGAGGGCGACGACCCGATCGGCCTTCACGCTCACCACGAAGACGCGCCCGGTGACGGGGTCCGCGGCGACACCCCCGGGCGTCGGGCCCGCCGGGACCGTATAGAGGACCCTGCCTGTCCGCCCGTCAAAGGCGGTGAGGGAATCCTCGCCTTCGTTGCCGACGAAGACCCGATGGGAGACCGGATCGACCGCAATGCCATGGGGCTCTTTCCCCACGGCCACCCGAAACGCTTCGACAAGGCTCAGCGTATCGAAGGCGGCAACGGTGGCGCTCCCTTCGTTGGGCGCATACAGATGCCCAAGGCGAGGATCCACCGCGAGGTGTCGGGCCCTGGTCTTTAGCGGAATCGTTCCGACCCTCTGCCCATCCGATCGCAGCACGGTGACGGTCGCGCTCCCCTCGTCGGCGACAAAAACGCGGCCCGAGCCGGGGTCGAAGATTACGCTCTCAGGCCATCGCCCGACGCCGACGGTAGCCACCGACAGAACCTCGCGGCCCGGCAGACATCCGGCGAGCGTCGCGGACACCGCCAGAAAAGCGATAGACAGTCTCCTGAACACGGTGAGCCGTTCCCCCGCTTTTACCCCCCCGCTGCTTTGATCCGGACACCGCGATCATCGGGTTGCGGCGACAGGTTGTCAAGGAGCGCGCGATACGATCTCCCCTCCACCCGCGCGAGGTATCCGAATAATTCCCATTCGAGCGCTGCTGCCATCTCCGGCTCCTCTTGCAAGAGATTTCTCCTCTCCCCGGGGTCTGACACTGTATCGAAGAGCTGGAGGAGATCGAACTCGGCGGCATACACGAATTTCCATTGCCAATTCCGGTACAGAAAATACCGATGCTTGAAAGACGCCCGTCCGACAACGTCCCTCTGCAGATACCGGCTCCGAGACTGCCCCAAAAGGAGAGGGACGAGAGAGATCCCCATACGCGGATCATTGTGGGGCGGATGGACGGCATAGCCGGCCAGTTCGACAATCGTGGGCACCATGTCCGCCGCGACTACTGGAATGTCCTCGACGCGGGCGCCAATCCCGTGAGCGAGCAGGATCAGGGGAATGCGGATTTCCTCTTCGTACACCGTATGACCGTGCAGGCTGGCCCCATGCTCCCAGAATTGCTCTCCGTGGTCGGCGGTAAACACGATGACCGTCCGATGGTAGATGCCGTGGTGTTTGAGCCAGGCGACGAACCGGCTGAAGGCCCTGTCCACATAGGACACGTTGTTGTCGTACAGATCCCTCGGGCTGTCTCCGAAGTCGAGAGCGTCGACTTTCTTCCACAGATCGTTGTGCACGTCCATCAGATGGAGAAAGGCCAGAAACCGTTCGGTCTTGCCGAGCGCGGCAATGGCGTCCTGCACCCAGCCGAACACTTCGTCTGCCGGGACCGACCGTCGATCAGCACCCGGCCGTGCCCTCCCCAACTCGATGACGGGAAAGTCGGGGGGAAAGATGGCTCTGGGGCCAAAGTCCTTCACCACCATCACCTTGTGGATCCCCTCGGCTTGGGCGAGTTTGAAATAGAGATTTTCGTGGTGCAGATTCGGCCCGTAGAGGGTAAACCGGCTTCTGCCCGCAACCAGAAAGGGAAAGGCGGCAAAGGTTCCACCCCCCTGACTGTAGGCGCGACGAAAAGAGATCACTTCCCCGCGGGTCCACCGATCCAGGAACGGCGTGAGATTCCGATGGTACCCGGCGGACCGGAAGACATCCCCCCGCAGGGCATCCACCACGATGACCACGATGTTGAAGTCCTTGGGGAGGAGCGAGGGCCCCGTTTTTTCCAGGGCCCAAGGGAGCGGCCAGGGGCCGTCACCCTGCTGGGGTCGCGGTGCCTGCCCCAGGCGGACCCAGGCGTCCAGCCCCACGACATCGGACAACGCTCGCGCGTAGGTGGCATCGACCATGCTGAACTCGTTGAACTGTAAGACGGCCACTTTGATCTCGCGGTACTGCTCGAGAAGGGCAAAGGGGAGAAACCCGAGAGGGAGAATAGCCGCGATGGCTATCCATCTCTTCTCCGATCCGCTGGCGCGCCGTGGTCGAGCGGACCGGAACTCCTCCAAGATCATGATCTGGATGCCCGCCGCCATTACGGCCGTGATCTTGACCATGGCCGCCTTCAGGTACGAATAGACCGTGAACCAAGGGTTGAAAAGGTTCCCAACCACGATCCAATAGCCGAACGCCAGAGTCCCCGCCAAGGCCGAGGCGAGGAACAGCCGCCAGGATCGCCGGCTGCCACCCGGGCGAGTCAACGTCCACGTGATCGGCCAGAGCAGCGCACCCGCCATGGAGAGGGCAATCATGCCGATCGCGTTCTGTTTGCATGGCCTGGGCGCATGGGACGCCAGCCGCGTGAAGGTGGCATAGCCCAGCATACTCCCGCTCCCGCAGAGCAGGATGAAGAGGGGGAGGATCGCGCCCGTGAGGTGGAGAGCGTTCATCTCCCAGGCAAGGGCGTACGCGAGCGAAACGAGACAGACCGCGGCATAGAGGGCCGGGATCCCCAGAAAGGGGAGGAATTCCAAGTGGGCCTTCAGCCGCGCCCGGTCGTCGAGCCTGATCCAAAAAGCCCTGAATCCTCCCAAGACCACCAGCATTCCGATCCCGAACCAGAGACCGGTGATGCCGGACAAGACCGGCGGAAAGATGGCACTTAAGGCGATCTCGAGGCTCGAATCTAGCTCGATGTAGTCGTGCACGCGGGGCC
>JAKEGQ010000054.1 GCA_022615475.1 Candidatus Methylomirabilota bacterium
CTCCGGCTACAGCACCGGCAGCCACCTCCACTACGAGGTCCTCCTCAACGAAAACCCCCAGGACCCCTTCAAGTACATCATCGATGAGGGGCGGCGCGCGAATGTGATTCGGGGCCAATAGGCAGACAGACCGCCCTCGATGACTGAGAAAATCCCCCCCGAGACAGTCGGGGGATTTTTTTTGGCCGGTCCTTTGCAGTTGATGGATGTAGGGGACTGTGTTAGCGTTAAAAGGCTGTTGGTGCTGGATAAGGGAGAGGGTATGAGCCTCTGGAAGACCGTGATCGGCAAGGTGATTGGGACCAAGAATCAGCGGGAGCTCAAGAGACTCCAGCCCCTCGTGGTTCGGGTCAATGCGCTCGAGGCGGACATCACGAAGCTTTCGGACGGGGCCCTTGCGGCCCGGACTGCTGAGTTCAAAGAGAGGCTCGCGCGCGGAGCGGCACTCGACGACATCCTTCCCGAGGCCTTCGCGACCGTCCGCGAGGTGGGCCGCCGCGTCCTCAACATGCGCCACTTTGACGTCCAGCTCATCGGTGGGGCCGTCCTTCACGAGGGGAAGATCGCGGAGATGGCCACCGGCGAGGGGAAGACCCTCGTGGCGACGCTGCCGGCCTATCTCAATGCGCTGCAGGGGAAGGGCGTCCATATCGTAACGGTGAACGACTACCTGGCCAAGCGGGATAGCCAGTGGATGGGGGCGATCTATCAGTTCCTGGGCCTGAGCGTGGGCCTGATCCAGCACGAGATGAGCGATGCCGACCGCAGCCGCGCGTATGCAGCCGACGTGACGTACGGGACCAACAACGAATTCGGATTCGACTACCTCCGGGACAACATGAAGTTTTCCCTGGATGAGATGGTGCAGCGGCCGCTCCACTACGCCATCGTGGACGAGGTAGATTCGATCCTCATCGACGAGGCCCGCACCCCCCTGATCATCTCCGGGGCCGCCGACGAATCGACCGAACTGTATTACCAGATCGACCGGATCATCCCCCGCCTCAAGCGTGCGGCCACCATCGCGGGAGGGAAGCTCGCGGAAGTCGAGGCGGTCCGGGCGGGGGACTATATCGTTGATGAAAAGGCCAAGACCGTCGCCATCACCGAACAGGGGGTGGCCAAGGTCGAACATCTGCTGGGGATCTCGAATCTGTACGACCCCGGCAACATCGATACCCTCCACCACGTCCAGCAGGGGCTCCGGGCCCACAACCTCTTCCAGCTGGATGTGGACTACGTCGTCAAGGATGGTCAGGTGATCATCGTCGACGAGTTCACGGGTCGCATGATGCCCGGTCGGCGGTGGTCTGATGGGCTGCACCAGGCGGTGGAGGCCAAGGAGAAGGTCAAGATCGAGCGGGAAAACCAGACCCTCGCGACCATCACCTTCCAGAACTACTTCCGCATGTACGAGAAACTGGCCGGGATGACGGGGACCGCCGACACCGAGGCCGCAGAATTCGCCCAGATCTATAACCTGGACGTCGTGGTCATCCCCACTAACCAGCCGCTCGTCCGGACGAATCACCCCGATGTCATTTATCGCACCGAGCGAGAGAAGTTCGCGGCCGTCGTGGAGGAGATCGTCGAGCTGTACGAAATGGGGAGGCCGGTCCTGGTGGGAACGACTTCCATTGAAAAGTCGGAGAAGGTTTCGACGCTGCTCAAGCGCCGCGGCGTCCCGCACCAGGTCTTGAACGCCAAATACCACGAGCGCGAGGCGGAGATCGTCGCGCAGGCCGGTCGGTATAAGGGGGTGACGATCGCGACCAACATGGCCGGTCGAGGGACCGACATCCTTCTGGGCGGCCACGCCCACTCCCTGGCCCGGGAGATGGTGAGAAGACAGGAGGTCCCGGAGGACGTGGATCCAGAGGAGATGGCCAAGGCGTTCGAGGAGGCCAAACGGATGCAGCAATACGGGCTCCTCGACTACAGCATCGACACCCAGGCGTACGCCCGATGCCTGGCCAGGGTCCGCCCCCTCTCGAGTGCCGAGCACGAGCGCGTCGTGCAGTTAGGCGGGCTGCATATCCTGGGGACCGAGCGCCATGAGGCCCGACGGATTGATAACCAGCTCCGCGGTCGGGCTGGTCGGCAGGGCGATCCTGGTTCGTCCCGCTTCTACCTCGCGCTGGAAGACGATCTCCTGCGGATCTTTGGCGGCGAGCGACTCCAACGGATTATGGACAAGCTCGGCATGCAGGAGGGTGAGGTCATCGAACACGGCATGGTGACCAAGGCCATCGAGACCGCCCAGAAGCGGGTGGAAGCGCATAACTTCGAGATCCGCAAGCACCTCCTGGAATACGACGATGTGATGAACCGCCAGCGCCAGATCATCTACGGCGAACGGCGGAAGATCCTCGATGGCGAGAATCTCCGCGAGACCATGCTCGAGATGGCCGAGGAGGTCCTGCAGTCCCTGGTGGGCCTTTACGCCCATGGGGACACGTACCCGGAGGAGTGGGATCTCGTGGGTCTCTCGGAGGCGATGTATCGCCAGTTCGGTGTGGAATACGCCGTCCCGGCCGAGCAGCTTCCAGAGTTGACCTTCGGCAATCTCCAGGCGGAGCTCTGGGACAAGGTCCGGGCAGTGTATGAACGGAAGGAGGAGCAATTCGGAGCGGATCTCATCCGCTACCTCGAGCGGGTTATCATGCTTCAGGTGGTGGATGCCCAGTGGAAGGACCATCTCCTGGCCATGGATCACCTGAAGGAAGGCATCGGCCTCAGGGGCTACGGCCAGCGAGACCCGCTGGTGGAGTACAAAAGGGAAGGATTCGAGCTGTTTGACGCCATGGTCGATCGGATCAAGGAGCAGACAGTTCAGTATCTCTTCCGTCTCCAGCCGACCATCTCGGGGCTTGCGACAGAGACCTCTGCCGAGGCAGCGAGCCCCTCAGGGGACGGCCGGACTGCCCCACGGGTTCGCAAGGAAGCACCTCGTCCTGCCCCCAAACAGTCCCTGAAACCCGCCGCCCCTGCTGCGGTTACCGCCAAGGCAGGGAAGATTGGCCGCAACGAGCCGTGTCCCTGCGGCAGCGGCAAGAAGTACAAGAAGTGCTGCGGCGCCTGACCCGCTGACTGACTCAATCCCTAAGCTCGTCGAACAGATTGTTGAGGGACTCGGCCAGGGTGGGGTGGGCGAAGATCGCGTCCCGCAGCGTGGTATAGGGGACTTTGCCCATCATCGCAATCGAGAGCATCGACATCAACTCGCCCCCTTCGACCCCCAGAACGGCACAACCCAGGATCTCCCCCGTCTCGGCATCCACCACCGCCTTCATGAAGCCGCGCGCCTCGTCCATTTCGAGGGCGCGGGCAACGTAGTTCATTGGCATCTTGGCGATCCGGATTCGCCGTCCCTGGGCGCGGGCCTCGGCTTCCGTCATCCCGACGCGTCCGAGTTGCGGGTCGATATATACGGTGTACGGGACGAGGCGGCCGTTCGTGGTGGCATTGCCCCCGTCGAGGAGGTTCGCCTTGATGATGCGAAAATCGTCGTATGAGATGTGGGTGAAAGCCGGCCCACCCTTGACGTCTCCCAGCGCGTAGATCCCCGGCAC
>JAKEGQ010000266.1 GCA_022615475.1 Candidatus Methylomirabilota bacterium
GAGCCGGGAAGAGGTCGTACACGTAGTCGTGGGCGGCCAGGGCCTTTTTGCCCATCGTGCCCGCCTGGACACGCTTGACGATCTCCTCGCGGGAGAGGTCGAAGATCGCGTCGAAGATGTGCGGGTGCTCCTGGCTGCTTGCCTCCCCCGCGACGAAGAGCACGCGGGCGCTATGCTGGATGTAGCGGGGGCAGAGGAGCTGCCGCTTGAGGAGCTCCATGATGACGGGCGCCTTGGCGCGATCGAAGCGGCCCGGATCGCCGCGCCGGTCCAGCTCGGCGAAGAACGCGTAGGTCCACTCGTTGTGGTAGTCCCACAACTTCTCGAACAGCTCTTTTGTGAAACGGGTGCCCGCCTTGACCTGGAAGGCGTTCTGGGCCGGGACGAGCCCGTCCTCGGTGAGGGCCGGGCCTTTGAGGTAGCCGTCCTTCGTGATGGCGGCCCGGTGATGGATGAGGGTCCAGAGCCAGGAGACGTCGATCCGGTAGGTGGCGAGGTCGTTCATGAACCTGAGGCGGAGCTCGTAGTCGTCGATGGCGGCCGCGAAGTTGCCGTTGAGAATCTGGAAGCCGTAGTTCGCAGCCATGTAGAAGGCGTGCTGGATGTTCTCGATGGTGATGTCGCCCTTCGGGACCCCGTAGATGTCCTCCCAGAGCTTTCGCGTGAAGAGCTTCTCGGGCGTGTCGTACACCTCCTTCGTGATGATCCATGGTGTGATCTTGCCCTGCGCGTTCAGCAGGCCGCGGGACTGGAGGAGGGACCGCTCCGCGTCGCTGAGACCGCTGGCGACCGTCGGCACCGGTTTGCCCTTCACGTCCACGGTCTCGCGCGGGGCATCGACGCGGCCCTGGAGCTGCGTCACGGGCGCCTGGAGGGGCCCGTTGCCCGCGGCGACATAGGCCGGCTCCGGGCTGGCGACCCAGCTCTGCCGATAGGCATCGTAGAGGCGTCCCTTGACCCGGCCGGAGAGGATCTCTTCCAGGGTGGGCTGCTGGCCGGCGGGGAGGGGTCCGTCGGGCACGAACATGAGACCTAACAGGCGCTCTCGGAGCTTGTCGATGACAATGGCGCGGAGCGCGAGCGGGTTGTACGCGGCGCGGCCATACGGGTCGGCCTGCTGGTAGATCATGACCGCGGCCATGCCGCCGATGGGGCCCCCATGGCTGAGCTCGCTGTTCTTCATGCCGGCCATGAGCATCATCAGCGCGTTGTACCGCTGGTACGCGATCATGATCGGCGAGGCCATGCCGACCGACTGCGGATCCGGAAAGACACCCTGCGGGTCGTCCTTCCACATCTCGATGAGGCTGCCCAGGTAGTCCCAGCGGCCGACGTTTGTCCCCAGGAGCCGGCGCCGCAGCACCCAGGCGATCGCGGGCAGGAAGCGGCCCGCGTTGCCCTCCTCATACAGGATCTTGATCTTGAAGGTCCCCGGCCGCACGCGGATCGCCTCCTCCACCCGCACCAGGAGCTTCTCGAGAATCAGGGCCTCCTGCGGGGTCTGGACCTTCGGGATGTAGTAGTACACGCCGGTGCCGGCGCGCGTGAGGGCGTCATGGGTGTTGACGGCCCAGAGGATGGTGATGGGGATCATGGCGGGTGCAGGCCGGCCGTCCACCGTGATGTGGTCGAACTGCAGATGCATCCCGGGAGGCCGGGCGAACCGGGTCGGCCACTCGCCCGGGGACTTCTTGATCCGGTACACGCGAGGCTGGCCTTTTTTCACCACCTCGTAGGGACGGTCGGCCCACTGGCCCTCCAGAATGTCTTTGGCATTCTGCATGGCCGCAAAGACGCCGATGGGCTGATTCTTGGGCGTGCCGTCGGGTCGGAAGTGAGGGGGCGAGGCGTCCTCGAAGTCCGGCATGTTAATGGGCGCCGCGCTGTTCAAGGCGTTGAAAGCCATGTCGAGCGGATGCCACGGGCCCGTGAGTTCCAGGCCGGGGTTCGTCAACGGATGGGCATCCTTCGGGATGGGCACCTCGTCGTTGAGGCGCCAGCGCCACTGGCTGTCCCGGCCGAGGAAGTTGTCGATCATGCCCTGGACGATCTGGCGAAAGGTCCAGGGCTTCCCTGTCACGGGGTCGTCGAAGGTGTCGTCCCACTTCGGCCAGGCGTACTTTTCCCTGACCGGCGCGGAGGATGCGAGGAGCTCCCGGCGCGCGGTGAGGACCGTCGAGATCTCGGGAGCCAGCTCGCGGGTGAGCGCGATGATCAGCTGTTCGACGTCGACTTCCCGGCCGTTGACTTTCTTGGTGCCGAAGAGCTGCGGAAAGGTTTGGGCGATGTCCTCGCGGATGATCATGGCCTCGGCCTCCTGGCATGCCCCTGTGGACATGCCTCTCATTGAACCCCCGGGCCGCCTGGACCTGGCTGCCGTACGGCCCCCCTGGATGCTCCGGCAGCGGAAATAGCCAGATGCTAAAGGAGGATGGAGCGCCAGTCAAGGGGGGGGATGGTGACGAGCGCGGGCGGCATCGGCCGCGCCGCGGCGCTCGCTCCTACTTTCCCTTTGACAGGCTGCCAGGGCTGTGCTAACTAACGAGAAGCACGGATCTTGCGCCGACGTGCGTCTCCTTCCCTGCGAGCGACAGAGCCCCGCCGCGCGGGAGCCATTCATCGATGCATCACTTTCACTACCGGGGTGAGGACCTCTACTGTGAAGAGGTCCCCATCTCAGCCCTTGCCGATGAGGTCGGAACCCCCTTCTACCTGTACAGTTTCGCCACCCTCACGCGCCATTTTCGCGTCTTCGATGAGGCCTTCCAGGAGGTTCCGCATCTGATCTGTTTTGCCGTCAAGGCGAACGCCAGCCTCGCCATCCTGAGGCTCTTCGCAACGATGGGCGGCGGGGCGGACGTGGTCTCGGGCGGAGAGCTCTTCCGGGCGCTCTACGCCGGCATACCTCCCCAGCGGATCGTGTTCGCCGGGGTGGGGAAGCATCGGGAGGAGATGCAGGAGGCCCTCAAGGCGGACATCCTCATGTTCAATGTGGAGTCCTCGCAGGAATTGCGCCTGCTCAATCAGGTGGCGGGAGAGATGGGGACGGTGGCACGGGTGGCCGTTCGGGTGAACCCCGATGTGGATCCCAAGACGCATCCGTACATCTCCACCGGGCTCAAGAAGAGCAAGTTCGGTATAGACATCTCGATCGCCCTGGAGGAGTACCAGCTGGCCCAGACGCTGTCCCACATCGCCATCGTCGGCATTCATACTCATATCGGCTCGCAGATCACCGATGTGAGCCCCTTCGTGGATAGCCTGACCCGCATTGCCGAGTTGATCCGTGAGCTGCGTACCCGTGGTATCGATATTCGGTATCTCGATGTGGGCGGCGGGCTCGGGATCCCGTATGGTGAGGAGGAGACGCCACCGCACCCGACCGAGATGGCCCGGGCGGTCATTCCCATCCTGAAGAGTCTTGGATGTACCATCCTCTTTGAGCCGGGACGCGTGATTGTCGGGAATGCCGGGATCCTGGTGACCAGGGTGCTCTACACGAAACGGACCCCCACGAAGGATTTTGTCATTGTAGATGCGGGAATGAACGACCTGATCCGCCCAAGCCTGTATGGCTCCTACCACGCCATCCAACCCGTCCGGCGGCAGGAAGGGCGGCAGCGTCTCATGGTGGATGTGGTCGGACCGATTTGCGAGTCGGGGGATTTCCTCGCGAAGGATCGGGAGATCGCCATGGTGGAGCCCGGCGACCTCTTGGCCGTGATGAGTGCCGGTGCCTACGGATTTACCATGGCTTCGAATTATAACGCCCGACCTCGGGCCGCCGAGATCCTGGTGAAGGGCGATCGGCACTTCCTGATCCGGGCGCGGGAGAGCTATGAGGATTTGATTCGTGGAGAGGATATTCCCGACAATTTATGAAGTAATGACCGTGAGCCAAGAGCTCGGAGGGACCTTCCTCATGGTGGTGGACCAACACCTTCGGCCCCTCGCTCCGGGCCTCCCGCGGCGACCCTGGTCGGCGGCTTACGTCCTGGGCCCCTCCGTGTTCACGCTCCGTGCAAAAAGCATGGGCACGGAGCGCGCCTCGGTTTCCCAGGCCGTCGCCAGCCGAGGGGCCCCGCCGCTCCCGGCAATGTCGCTCGGGGCCTGCAGGTGCCCCTCACCGGTTCAGATCTGGCGCCCCACCCGTCGGCCTCACCATGCGGACCCGAGGCAAGCCAGATATTCCGGTCCTCGCTCTGGCGACTTTGGACATCGGACATCGGACTTTGGACTCTAAACGCATGGAGGGAAGGGCGATGAAGAAGAGCTTTGAAGGTTCCATCGTGGCGATGGTCACCCCCTTTCGAGACGGAAAGGTCGATGAAGCCAAGATCCGCGAGCTGGTCGAGTTTCATGTCAAGAACGGGACCGATGCCATTGTTCCGTGCGGGACCACCGGCGAGTCCCCGACGCTGGGCCATGCGGAGCACAAGCGCGTGGTAGAGGTCACGATTGCGGCGGCGGCGGGCCGGGTCCCCGTGATCGCCGGGACCGGTTCCAACTCCACCGCCGAGGCGATCGACCTGACCCAGCACGCCAAGAAGGCGGGCGCGGACGGCGTGCTGATGGTCTGCCCCTACTACAACAAGCCCACGCAGGCAGGCCTCATTGCCCACTACAAGGCCGTGGCGGCCGCGGTGGACATCCCGATCATCATGTACAACATCCCGGGACGGACGGGGGTCAACATGCTGACCGAGACCGTCGCGACCCTGGCGGATGTGCCGAACATCGTCGGGATGAAAGAGGCCAGCGGATCGCTCGAGCAGATGACGGAGGTCATCAGTCTTTGCGGGGATCGAATCACGGTCGTCTCGGGCGATGATACGTTGACCCTTCCCCTGATGGCCGTTGGGGGCAAGGGAGTGATCTCCGTCGTCGCCAACATCGTCCCGAAGGAGACGGCGGAGATGACCCGTGCCGCGTTGAACGGCGACTGGAAGCGGGCAAAGGAGCTTCACCTCCGCCTCTTCCCCCTCTGCAAGGCCATGTTCTACGAAACGAACCCGATCCCGGTGAAAACGGCCATGCAGCTTCTCGGGAGACTGAATGGCGAGGTCCGGCTGCCGCTCTGCCCGATGTCTCAGGCCAACCGGGACAAACTGGAGAAGGCACTGCGAGCCTACGGCCTGCTGTCGTAAGCCTTTGCGGCGTGAGATGACAGTCTATAGTCGATGGCTGAATCACTGCGCGGAGGAGCGATGATCCGAGTCATTGTGACCGGGGCCGCTGGGAGGATGGGGGGTCGCGTCCTCGCCCTCGCCAAGGAGGCGGGCGACTTTCAGATCGTCGGGGCCACGGAACGCCCCGGCCACCCCGCCATCGGGCAGGATGCGGGAGAGGTGGCCGGGATCGGGGCGCTGGGGGTCAAGGTCGCCGATGGCCTGGCAAGGATCATCGCGGGCGCCGAGGTCGTCATCGACTTCACGGCGCCGGAGGCCTCAGTCGATCATCTCCGGGTGGCGAGCCAGGCGGGTGTGCCCATCGTTGTGGGGACGACAGGGCTGACCAAGGAACATCTCGCGGAGGCCCGGCGTCTCGCCGCCCACATGGCCTGCGTCATCTCCCCGAACATGAGTGTGGGAGTCAACGTCCTCTTCAAGGTGTTGCGGGAGGTGGCCCGGACCCTGGGGGACGACTACGATGTGGAGATCGTCGAGGCCCATCACCACTTCAAGAAGGATGCCCCATCCGGCACCGCCCTCCGGATGGCCCAGGTAGTGGCCGAGGCGTTGGGGCGGGACCTGGAGCAGGTGGGAGTTTACGGCCGGAAGGGGATCGTGGGGGAGCGGCCGAAGGCAGAGATCGGCGTCCACACCGTCCGCGCAGGTGATATCGTGGGGGAGCATACCGTCCTCTTCGGAGGCATGGGAGAGCGGATCGAAATTGGTCACCGGGCGCATAGCCGGGACAATTTTGCTCGGGGGGCGCTCAGGGCTGCCCGGTTTGTGGCGCAGGCGCCCAAGGGACTCTATGACATGGCGGACGTCCTCGGGCTCAAATAACCGCTGTCAGCAGTCGGCCGTCCGCAGTCGGCTGTGAGGGACTGGAGTAGAGACTGAATCTTGAGACGAGGGTCTCGAGCCTCCTGTCTCCGGACTCATGTCTCCGACCGCTGACCGCTGATAGCTGAGAGGCTGAATATATGCGGATCGTCCGGTTCCAGGTGGGTGGAGAGCCC
>JAKEGQ010000002.1 GCA_022615475.1 Candidatus Methylomirabilota bacterium
CTCCCCCATATCCCCGGCTGCGATATTGCCGGCGAGGTCACAGCAGTCGGCGAGCTGTGCACGCGGGTCAAGGTCGGGGAGCCCGTCGTGATCTCCCCGGGCAGAAGCTGCGGGCAGTGCGCCCGCTGCCTCGAGGGTCGCGACAACCTGTGCCCAAGCTACCAGATCATCGGCGGCTACGGCCTCGACGGCGGATATGCTGAGGCGATCGCGGTCCCGGAGGTGAACGTCCTTCCCCTTCCCAAGGGCATGGATTTTGTCCACGCCGCCGCATTCCCGCTTACCTTCCTCACCGCCTGGAACATGCTCGTAACGTTAGGAAACGTCCGACCCGGTCAGACCGTGCTGGTCATGGGTGCCGGGAGCGGGGTGGGCGTCGCGGCACTACAGATCGCCAAGCTGTTTGGCGCCACCGTCCTGGCCGCCGCCAGCACCGGCGAGAAGCTGGCAAAGGCGCAAGACCTTGGGGCAGACCACGGCATTAACTACCGGGACCAGGCGATCGGGCAGGAGGTAAAGCGGCTCACGGAGCGACGCGGCGTCGACATCATCTTCGAGCACGTGGGTGGCGAGACCTGGAAGGAGCTCATCCCCATCCTTTCTGCCGACGGCACGCTCGTCACCTGCGGGGCCACGAGTGGCCCCATCGCCGAGACCGACATCCGGTACCTCTTCATGCGGCAGCTTCGGATCCAGGGGGCCTACATGGGGAGCAAGGCCGATCTGCTCACCGTCCTGTCGCTGGTCGAGGCAGGGAAGCTGAAACCGGTGGTGGACCAGGCTCTTCCCCTTGCCGAGGCGCCCCAGGCCCACCGTCTCCTCGAGGACCGGCGGCAGTTCGGCAAGGTTGTCCTCACGATCTGACGTCTCGGTTGTTCTCCCAGTACCAGGGCAGACACAGAGGGGACTGCGGGGTCCCTAGTGGCGTTCCAACTATTTTCCCCGAACGCCAGCCGCTCACTGCACCGAGCGAGCAGGCCGAAGTATGAGGCTCGGACTAGGCCAAACAACTTGGAACGGCACTAGGGCACGACCGACGACGTCACATTCTCCGGGGCGACAGCGGCTTCGGCCTCCTGTTGCGAGATATGGATCTGCCCGAGAATGGTGGCGCCCGGCTCGACTAACAGTTCCGGACTCACCACGTCCCCCTTCAATCGGCACGGGGCCCGGAGGATGAGGCGAACGCGCGCGACGACATCCCCGTCGACGACGCCGGCGATGTCCGCCTCCGTCGCCTCGATGCACCCGTGGATCTTCCCGTCTGAATCGACCTGGACGAGCCCATCGATTTCGATCCTGCCCTCCACCTCGCCGTCACATACGAAGTCGCCTGCCCCCAGCACATCCCCGACGAAGCGAAGGCCCTTGGCCAGATAACTTTCCCTCACCGCTTCCTGATTCCAAAACATGCCGCTCACCTCCCGAACCATGCCGTAGCAATCGCCATGCCAGGATGAGTCAGCACACCCCCTCGGTCGCCACGTCGCATTCCCTGGAGAACCTGGCACAATCATTGCTGAATCCCGCAGTCATGAGGCCGTTCACCACGCTTCTCACACCCGGTGGCTTCCTCTTGCTGGTGATCATGGCGGTCCTCCAATGGATCATGCCTCCGGCATCCCTTTCGGCCCTCGTCCAGATTTACCCCTACGCGGTTTTCGGAGCGGGGCTTTTCTTCGGCTTTCGCTTCCATCGGAGCCAGCTCCTGTTCGCCACCCTCGTCCTCGCGATCGCGGATAGGGCATTGTTACAGTATGCGGTCGGTGACGCTCCTATGGAGGGAGTCGGCCGCATTCTGTTCAATGCCGCCGCGGTCCTGGTGCCGCTGAATCTTGCGGGCCTTTCGTTCATCGCCGAACGAGGTCTCGTGACCGCCAGAGGTCTGCTGCGCCTCGTCATCATTCTGACACAACTCCCCATTATGACCCTGCTCTGCCGCCCCGAGCAGGCGGGACTCGCCGCGCTGCTCGAGCACCGGCTGCTGGACATCCCGTTCGTCGGGGGGCTGCCGATCGCCCAGCCGGCCCTGCTGGCGTTCGGCATCGCGTTCATTCTGGTCACCGTCCGGTTCATCTGCCGCCCGAACCTTGTCGTGAGTAGCTTCATTTGGGCGCTCGTGGCCACGTTCCTCGCCCTGACCGCGGGTCACGTCGGGACCGTATCCACGCTCTACTTTGCCACCGCCGGACTCATCCTCGTGGTTTCAGTCATCGAGACCTCGTACGTCCTGGCCTACCGGGATGAGCTGACGGGTCTCAGGACCCGCCGAGCCCTCACCGAAGCGCTGCTCAAGCTCGGAGGCCGGTATGCAGTCGCCATGATTGACGTCGATCACTTCAAGAAGTTCAACGACGAGTATGGCCACGATGCGGGCGATCAGCTCCTCCGCATGCTCGCCTCGAAACTCACGAAGGTATTGGGCGATGACAAGGCGTTTCGCTATGGCGGTGAGGAATTCTGCATCCTCTTCTCCGGCCAGTCGATCCAGGATGCCATCCCTCACCTCGAAACGCTCAGACGGGCGGTCGAGGCTTCGCCTCTCACTCTCCGCGGTCTTGACCGCCCGACCCAGAAACCAAGAGAATCCAAGTCGGACGGCGCACAAAGACAGACGGCCTCCGTCACCGTCAGCATCGGCGTCGCCGAAGCGAAGGACCGGAACACCGATCCGGAACACGTGATCAAGGCGGCGGACGAGGCCCTGTACCGCGCCAAGAACACCGGGCGCAATATGGTCAGCGTCTAGCCCCGGCATCCCCACGGGAGGGATGGCGGCCGTCGGCCTTTCGCTGGTGCACCGGGTGGCGCTTGGTGTATGATAGAGTGCCCATAACCAATGACGGAGGTGATCTGATGGCACCCAACGTCGTCATCTACGGGAAGGATGGGTGACCGTTCACCTCGGCGGCCCGGGAGGAGTACGCCAGGCGGAATGTCGCTGTTCGGTACGTCGATGTGAAGAGGGACACAAAGGCCCTCGAGGAGATGCTGAAGGCCTCTCGGGGAGTGCGAGAGGTGCCAATTATCGTCGAAGATGGCAAGGTCACCGTCGGCTTCGGTGGAACCTGAGAGGTCTGAGGCCAGGGTCCTGGCCATCGGTTCAGGCCGTCCATCCCGTGTGGGGTGGACGGCCTTTTTCTTTCCCCCGGAGAATCGGGCCGGCCTAAGCCTCCCGATGCTTGCGTAGACTCCGCCGGGAGTGAACCTCGGCCACCTCTGCGCCCAACAACAGGATCAAAGCGGTGCAATAGATCCACAGGACCAGACCCACCAGCGCGCCTAGCGGCCCATAGAGTCGATCGTGAGGGGCATAATAGAGGAGGTAGTAGCTGTACAGCTCCCTCGCCCCCTGCCACAGGATGGAGGCAATGAGCGCGCCCAGGACTGCAGAGCGGAGGGGGACCGCCCGGGCCGGCGCCATGAGGTAAATGAGGAGAAAGACCACCAGCATGAGGACGAAGGGGAGAGGGAGCGCAACGTAGTGCCACAGCGGGGCCAGCTTGGCGTTCACGGACTGGGCGTAGGGCCGCAAGACGTCGAAGTAACTCAAGAGATCACTGGCGAGGGACCAGACGGCCACGAGGAGGGGAGAGATCAGAAAAGACAGGAGCAGCAGCGTCCCCGAGGTCGCCATCATGATAAATCCCACCATTTTTCGATAGAAGTATCCCCGGGTCTCCTTGGCCCGCTGGATGATATTGATGGCTCGTTCTACCGTTTCGAACGCCCCGTTGGCCACCCAGAGGAAGGAGAGGAGGGCGAGGATGCCGGCGACGGTCCTCGTAGCGATGACGGATTGGAGGAGGTCCTCGACCCGACCGACCACCGGGAGCGGAAGAAGCTCAGTAATGACTGTGACCACACGCTCGACCGCGCCCTCGGAGGACCCCATGATGTAGCCCAGGAAGGCCACCCCCAGGAAGATCAGCGGAATGATCGAAAGGAGGGCATAGAAGGAGATGGCGGCAGCCAAGAGTGTGCATTCATCGGCACGGAACCCCTCGAGCACCTCGAGAAAAAACGATGGGTGCCGTGGTTCGATGGTCTTGTCGTCCTTCGCCATCCGCCCTCGCTGAACGACCCTCTAGCCCTCTTCTCCCGGCCAGCGCTGCAGCCCGTACAGGCCGGTCTTCAGCACCTTCAGGGCCAGGAGCCCGCACTTCAGGCGAATCGGGCTGAGCGGCACCCCCAAGGCCTCGAGCATCTCTTCCTTGCTGAAGGCCCTGACCCGCTCCAGCGATGCCCCCTTAATCCTCTCGGTCAGGAGGGAGGCCGCCGCCTGACTAATGGCGCAGCCCTGCCCTTTGAAGCGGACATCGGCCACGTGCCCCTCGCGGAGCTTCAGGTCGATCCGGATCCGGTCCCCGCAGAGAGGGTTATCTTCCTCGTGCGTGACATCCGGATCCTCCAGCGTCCCGAAGTTTCGGGGTCGCTTATAGTGATCGAGGATGAATTCTCGATAGAAGTCGTCCATACCCTCAGGCCTCGACGCCAGTGCAGATCCCATGCCACGAGTACATATACTAGAGGAGTGCCGAGGACGCAACTTCGATCACTCGGGGTGAGGTAGGCGGGCCGCCTCAATCTGACCGGAGCCTCGTGCATTCCCTGGGTTTCGAGAATTCTCGAAACATGCGAACAAGGAGCGGGGTCCCAACCGGTCTCCCATCGTCACGCCGCCCAGCGCCCGGAAATCACTTCGGCCCCCTCGCGCCTCTGGGCGCCTTTCCCTTGCTTCTCCGGGGGAATAAGAAATTCGCGCCCGACCCCCGTTTCCGGAATTCACGGTCACGCAAGAGTTAGGTATGGTGTCCCCGGAATTCGGACGAGCCGCGCCAGCGCATCCCATAGCCGCTGCTTCAGCACCACCGCGCCGTAGTCCTCTCGCTCGGCAAAAAGCTCCCCCGGCGCGATCTCCGGCCCATGCCTGACCGTCCAGCCCAGACTTTCCAGCCAGTCAAGCGCCGCCTCCTCGACAACCGATTCGATCAAACGCGTCATGTTCTCACCCAGTGCTCGGCCGGCTTGAGGAGAAAATCTTCGACCGGGATGCCGTCCCCACCAACGAGGAGCGTGCGCTTGGGCTTGAACGCCTCCGCGAAGGCGGCAATCCCCGGCAAGGACTCGCCCGCCCGCCCGCTCTTAACCTCGATCGCCGTCAGCATCCGGCCGGACTTCACCACGAAGTCCACCTCACGGTTGCGCTCGCGCCAGTAGAACACCTCGCACATCCCCGCGGCGGCGGCGTTCGCCAGGTGGGCGCCCACGGCCGACTCCACGAGGCGGCCCCAGAAGTCATGGTCGGTCCGCGCCTCGGCCAGCGTGAGGGCGGACTGCGCACTCATCAGCGCCGTGTTCATTACCTGCAACTTCGGGCTCGAGCCACGACTGCGCGCCGTCTGGCCAGCGTACTTGGGAAGCCCGGTGAGCATCCCTGCGGCGCCGAGCAAGTCGAGGTAATGGGCAAGCGTGGTGGTATTCCCTGCATCCTGGAGCTGGCCAACCATCTTCGTGTACGAGAGCACCTGCCCGGAGTAGCGGCAGCCCAACTCGAAGAGCCGCCGCAACAGCGCCGGCTTGTCCACCCGCGTGAGGAGGAGGACGTCGCGCGCGATGGTGGTCTCGATGAGTGCGTCGCGGATGTAGCGCACCCAGCGCTCGGGATCCTCGGCCAGCGGGGCCGCGCCTGGATAGCCACCGAAAAACACATATTGGTCCAGCGAGAAGTCGAAGGCCGCCCGCATCTCGCCCAGAGGCCAGTGCGGCAGATGCAGCACCTCGAAGCGGCCCGCGAGGCTCTCCGCCAGGCCGCGCTGGATGAGGAGCGGCGCCGAGCCGAGCAGCACCACCTTAAGCGGGCGCTTCTTGCGCGTGTCCTCGTCCCACAGCCGCTTGACCGACTCTGCCCAGCCCGTGGCCTTTTGCACCTCGTCCAGCACGAGGACCGCCCCTGCGCGGCCCAGCGCAAGACGCGCTGCCTCCCACTGCTGGGCGATCCACTCCGGCCCTCGCAGCGTGGGTTCGTCGGCGCTGGCAAAGACGACCGGAAGCCGTATCCCTTCGACCACCTGCTGCACCAGCGTGGTCTTGCCGACCTGCCTGGGCCCAGCCACAACCTGGATAAACCGCCGCGGCTCCGCCAGGCGGCGGGCAAGGACCGCAGCGTGGGGGCGCTGGTAGGTCGTGGACAATCTACTCACCATATTGAGTATTTTTACTCAACGCAGTGAGTAATGTCAAGTCTGAGCGCCGTACGCGGATCGCATGGATCGTCGTTGGGACGAATATTTCGGATTTGCGCAATTGCGCAATTGCGAAAACGTGGGGGGAATGGGGCGGAGAGGGATAGGCCGGCCCCAGCCCCGTCTGCGTCGCCTGCCCCTGCGTGCCCGGCGCGATCCGCCCTCC
>JAKEGQ010000267.1 GCA_022615475.1 Candidatus Methylomirabilota bacterium
CAGGGCCCGAAAGGGCGTCGGAATATACACCTTGACCCCCATGCACAGACTCCTTTCCTTCCCTCCTAGTATGGCACACTGAGGTACCGCTCGCCCGTATCCGGCAGGATCGTCACGACAACCTTTCCCTTTTCAAGGTCGCGGGCCACTTTCACGGCGGCAAAGACGTTGGCTCCGGCAGAGACGCCGACCAGGAGCCCCTCCTCCCGAGTCAGGCGGGCCGTCATCTTGAGCGCGTCCTCGTCGCTCACCCCAATGATCTGATCCAGGATCTCCATATTGAGGACCCCCGGGATGAAGCTGGCCCCGATCCCCTGAATCGCGTGGGGTCGGAATTTCCCTCCCTGAAGGATCGGCGCTTTGGCCGGTTCGACGGCGATCACCTTGATCCCCGGGATCTTGGCTTTGAGGATTTCCCCGACCCCGGTGATGGTTCCGCCAGTCCCTACCCCGGCGACAAAGGCGTTGATCGCTGTTCCCATCACGTCCAGGATCTCCTGGGCGGTTGTCTGCCGATGGATCTCTGGATTGGCCGGATTGATAAACTGCTGGGGCATGAAATAATCAGGATTTTCACGGCAGAGCTCCTCGGCGGCGAAGACCGCCCCCGTCATGCCCTCGATAGCGGGCGTCAAGATCATCTCGGCCCCGAACCGCTGAAGCAGCGTTCTCCGTTCGAGGCTCATATCATCGGGCATTGTCAGGATCAGGCGGTATCCCTTTACCGCCGCCACCATGGCCAGCCCGATCCCGGTATTTCCGGAGGTCGGTTCCACGAGTGTCGCCCCGGGCTTGAGCCTTCCCCGCTGCTCTGCCTCCTCGACCATGGACCAGGCGATGCGATCCTTGACGCTGCCAGCCGGATTCAAAGACTCCATCTTTGCCACGATGGTCGCCCCGTTGCGCGGAGAGATCTTGGGAAGCTCCACCATGGGGGTGTTCCCGATGAGCTCTATCGCATTCTTTGCCAGGCGAGGAATCCGCGATCCCATGCTCTACTCATCCCCAGCGTTCACGGTTCACAGTTCACCGTTCACAGCCTGAAGCGAAAGCTCTAGTCTTTACCGTGAACCATGAACCGCGAACTGTGAACCAGGTCGGTGGCTATTGGGCCATCGACCTCAGATGTGGTAGCTCACACTCTTCGGTGCAATCCTGAGCCGCGCGCGGCGGCTGATTTCTTCGAACGTGATGCTGTCCAGGATATTCGCAACAGCATCCCTGACTTCGACCAAGACGCTTTGAAACCCGCACCTCTTTTCCGCGGGGCACTTTTCGCGGCTGGAGGGATCGACACAGAAGATCGGGGCAGGCGTGCCCTCCATCAGCCGCATGATCTCTCCTAACGTAATCTGGTGAGGGGGTTTCGCGAGGGAGTACCCTCCCTTGACGCCGCGCTTGCTCTCGAGATACCCAGCACGCTTCAGAATCAGCAGGAGCTGTTCGAGGTACCGGACCGGAATCGCCTGCCGCTCGGCTATGGCGTCAATCTGGAGGGGGCCCCTATCATAATGCAAGGAAAGCTCCTGGAGGGCCCTTGCCGCATAGTCTCCCTTTGTCGAAATCCTCATCGCTCCGGTCCGGTAATGTATGTCGATAAAGTCAATCGGTTTAGTCGTATTTAGCAAACCCCCTACCCCTTTGTCAAGAACTTTTGCTATTTCCTTCGACTGTATGCCCAGCACGCCCCGTTTTCCTAAAGAGGGCATGCGTCTATCGCTTGAGCCCGCCCGCCATGGTGAACCTCCGATCTTGTGGAGATTAGGATATAACATTCATACATAATAAATAGTTAATGATACACCTCTTATAATACACTTGAAATATCACCGCGACCAAAGTTCCCGCGGCCGACATCAGCCTAACTGCTCCGCAAAATCTCTTGCCTCGGCAAGACCTGCTCTGTTAGATTCAGGCGGGAGGAGACGGCATGGCACGATCTCGTCCGCTGCGGGTAGGCGCGCTGGCCTCGGGGAGAGGCTCGAACCTGCAGGCAATCATCGATGCCAGCGAGGCGGGCAAGCTCGACGCCGCCGTCGTTCTCGTGGTCAGCGATAAAGCAGATGCGTACGCCCTCGAACGGGCCCGCCGGCACGGTATCAAAGCCGTCTTCGTGGATCCCAAAGGCCGCGCGAGTCGAGAGGCTTTTGATAAAGCACTGATTGCCGCCCTCACCGAGCACCAGGTGGAGCTCGTCTGCCTGGCCGGATACATGCGGGTTTTGACGCCCACCTTCGTTGACCACTTTCGCCACCGGGTGATGAACATCCATCCCGCCCTGCTTCCGTCCTTCCCGGGGCTTCACGGCCAACGCCAGGCCCTGAGACACGGTGTGAAGTTTTCCGGCTGCACCGTCCACTTCGCCGATGAGGGGGTAGACACCGGCCCTATCATCATCCAGGCCGTCGTCCCGGTTTTCGACGACGATTCCGAGGAGACCCTGGCCGCCAGGATCCTCACATACGAACATCAGATCTATCCCCGCGCGATCCAGCTCTACGCCGAGGGTCGGCTTCAGGTCAAGGGACGACGCGTCACCTGTCAGGGGAGTGAGGCGGATCGCGCCCTGAGAGAGGGTTGGGGATATATCCACCCGTAGCGGGTGAGGGGCGTGATCCGGCAGGCACCGTTCCAGAGGACCGGTGGACGGCGGGCAGAGGATGGAAAAGCGATTCATCCCCATCCGGCGGGCTCTCTTGACTGTCGCAAACAAGACAGGGGTTGTCGAGTTCGCCAGGGGACTCCGCGAGCACGGCGTCGAGCTGATCTCGACCGGGAAGACGGCCGAGCATCTCCGGAGGGGTGGAGTAACAGTCACTGACGTCGCCGAGGTGACCGGCCTGTCAGAGATGCTCGATGGCCGGGTGAAGACTCTGCATCCGGCCATCCACGCAGCCATCCTGGCGCGACGCTCTGACCCGGAGCACGAGCGACAGCTCACAGAGCACGGCATCTCCCCCATCGATCTGGTCGCCGTCAATCTCTACCCGTTCGAGGCAACGATCGCGGAACAGCCGCTCGACATTCCCCGGGCCCTAGAGCAGATCGACATCGGCGGGCCCGCCCTGATACGCTCGGCGGCCAAGAACTTCGAGCACGTGGTGATCCTCACCGACCCGCGGCAGTACCCCGAGGTCCTCCACGAGATTCGCCAAGGGGCGGGGGTCTCTCTGAAGACCCGCCTTGGCCTGGCTCAGAAGGCGCTTCGGCTCACCAGCCATTACGAGGGAGCCATTGCGAGCTACCTGAGCGCCGTGACGTGCACCGACGCATCGCTGAAAACCCATTGGCCCCAATCCTTCCCGCCCTTTCTCGCTCTGGAACTGGAGAGGATCACGCTGCTCCGGTATGGGGAAAATCCCCATCAGCACGCGGCCCTGTACCAAGAGCAAAGGAGCACGGGGCTCTCCCTGGCTACCGCGCGACAACTCCAGGGGAAGACCCTCTCGTACACCAACGTGCTCGATCTCGACGCGGCCCTGCAGCTCGTCCTGGAGTTTACTGGGCCCGGGGCATGTATTGTCAAGCACAACAACCCCTGTGGGGCCGCCATCGGGACATCGGCGGTCGATGCCTATGGGCGGGCCTACCGAACGGATCCGGTCTCGGCGTACGGGGGGGTCGTGGGGCTGAACCGTCCTGTGGATGAGGCAACGGCCAAGGAAATCGTCTCCACCTTCGTGGAGGCAATCATTGCCCCGGATTACACCGAGGCGGCCATAAAGATCCTGCGACCCCGCAAGAACCTCCGCCTCATGCAGATCCCACCGGAGGAGTGGCAGGTCCCGCCGGAGCCCTGGGATATGCGACGAATCTCCGGCGGCCTTCTTCTCCAGGAAAGGGATCGGGGCGACCCGGACAAGGACGCGCTCAGGGTGGTGACCAGGCGGGAGCCGACTCCTGCGGAGTGGGAGGCGCTCACCTTCGCCTCCAAGGTGGTGAAGCATGTGAAGTCGAACGCCATTGTCTTCACGACGGCTGTCTCCACCGTGGGAATCGGCGCCGGGCAGATGAGCCGGGTGGATTCCTGCCGGTTGGCTGTAATGAAGGCGCAATCGACCCTCAAGGACACGGTGGTGGCCTCTGATGCCTTCTTCCCCTTTCGGGATGGGATCGATGTGGTCGCCGAGGCGGGCGCCACAGCCATTATCCAGCCGGGAGGCTCGGTGCGCGATGGGGAGATCATCCAGGCGGCCGATGAGCACGGCCTGGCGATGGTCTTCACCGGCATTCGCCACTTCCGCCACTAGGCAGTTCAGGGTTAATAGTTCAGGGTTCTGGTAGCCATGAACCATGAACTCGCAACGGTCATCGGATGGAGAGGAGGTTTCATGTGAAGATCCTGATGGTCGGACAGGGAGGAAGGGAGCACTCCCTTCTCTGGAAGCTCGCCCAGAGTTCTCGAAAGCCCCTCCTCTATGCTGCTCCGGGTAACGCGGGCATGGCCCATATCGCTACCTGCATTAATATTGGAGTCACCGAGATCAGCAGTCTGGCGGATTTTGCCGCGGCGGAGAAGATCGACCTCACCCTGGTGGGCCCGGAACTCCCCCTGACCCTTGGGATCGTGAATGAATTCGAGGCGCGGGGCCTCAAGACCTTTGGGGCCAGCCGGGAAGCGGCCATCATCGAAGGGAGCAAGCGCTTCGCCAAGGACCTGATGCGTAAGTACAAGATCCCGACAGCCGAGTATGAGGTATTCGACACGCCGCACCAGGCCAGGATCTATCTCGAAAAGGTCGGGTCGCCTATTGTGGTAAAGGCCGATGGCCTGGCCGCCGGCAAGGGGGTCATGGTGTGTTCCACCCTTGATGAGGCCCAAGATGCCGTCACCCGCATCATGGAGGAGCGGGTCTTTGGCGAGGCGGGAGCGCTCGTGGTCATCGAGGAGTGTCTCACCGGTGAGGAGGCTTCCTTTCTCGCCTTTACTGACGGCAAGACGGTCGTGCCCATGGCCTCGTCCCAGGATCACAAGCCGATCTTCGACAACGACCAGGGTCCCAATACCGGAGGGATGGGGGCCTACTCTCCAGCCCCGGTCGTCACCGAAGCGGTTCACCGAAAGATCATGGAGCGGATCATGTTCCCCGCCGTGCGGGGAATGGCGGCAGAGGGGCGCCCGTACAAAGGCGTCCTCTATGCCGGATTGATGATCAAGGGCGGGGAACCCAAGGTCCTGGAGTTCAACGCCCGTTTCGGTGATCCGGAGGCACAGCCCCTGGTGGTCCGCATGGCGTCAGACCTTATCCCGATCCTCGAGGCGGTCATTGCGGAACGCCTCCATGAGATTGACATTCAGTGGAGGCCCGAGCCCGCGGTCTGCGTCGTCATGGCCTCGGGGGGGTATCCTGGCCCCCATGAGAAGGGGAAGCTGATTTCGGGCCTGGACGAGGCGGCCAATGTCCCCGGTGTGGTGGTCTTCCACGCCGGCACCGCATTGAGGAACGGCAAGGTAGTGACCGATGGAGGCCGGGTCATCAACGTCACCGGAATCGGCAAGGACGTCCGAGAGGCGATCGCCGTCGCGTACCAAGGCGTGAAGAAGATCTACTGGGAGGGGGTCCATTATCGGACCGACATCGGCAAGAAGGCGCTCGATCGGGTATCGTAATCAATTACAAGTGCAGAAGAAATGTGCAGAAGCGTGCAGGGAGTCAAGAACGTGCAGACGGTGCAGAAGTACGGAGAGTGCAGAAGAGTGCAGAAAGTGCAGACAGGTCCTGTCGTTTCATCGTAAGATACTCCGTGACTGAAGCCGGGGATCAGCCCTCAAACCCACGGCCTGGACGGTGAGCCATGAAGCGTGAACACAAAGCCGTAGTCGGTATCGTGATGGGAAGCGATTCGGACTTTCCCATCATGGAAGAGGCCGCGAAGGCGCTCAAGTCCTTTGACATTCCCCATGAGGTGCGGGTGATCTCGTGCCATCGGGCCCCTGCCCAGGTGATCGAGTATGCACGGACCGCAGAGAAGCGGGGGCTCAAAGTGATCATTGCGGGGGCGGGCGGGGCTGCCCACCTGGCCGGGATCATCGCCGCCGAGACGACGCTGCCCGTCATCGGCGTCCCGATCGAATCGAGCCCGCTCCATGGGATCGATGCGCTCCTTTCCACTGCCCAGATGCCAGGAGGGGTCCCGGTCGCCACCATGGCGGTCGGCAAAGCTGGGGCAAAGAATGCTGCTATATTTTCAGCAGAAATATTGAGTATTTATGATGGACAAATTCATAAAAAACTTAAGAGATTCAAGGCGTCCTTGGAAGAGGAGGTCACGGCCAAGGATCGCGCCATCAACGAGAGATTGAGGGCGAAATAGGGCCTAGGCGGAGGAGCAGGATGACAGAAGCGGAGGAGACGATTCGGCTTACGGCCCTTTCTCATGGGGCCGGTTGAGCCTGCAAGATCAGTCCGGTGGACCTGGCTCAGGTGCTGAGTCAGCTACCAACCTTCACCGATCCCCGCATCCTCGTGGGGCCGGAGACCTGTGATGATGCCGCGGTCTACCAGCTGACCGAGGATCTGGCCGTCGTCCAGTCGGTGGATTACATCACCCCCGTCGTGGACGATCCCTATGCCTGCGGTGCGGTGGCCGCGGCCAACTCCTTGAGCGACATCTACGCCATGGGAGCACGGCCGATCTTTGCGCTGAACCTCGTGGGCTTTCCGGTCGGTAAGCTTCCACTGACGGTCCTCAGTCTCATCCTTCAGGGTGGGGCCGACAAGGTGAGAGAGGCCGGTGCATCCATCGTCGGGGGGCACAGCATCGATGACCCAGAGCCGAAATACGGGCTCGTCGTCACCGGCCTCGTGCATCCGAAGAAGATTGTCACGAACGCCCGTGCCCGGGTCGGGGATGAACTCATCCTCACTAAGCCGCTCGGGATCGGTATCATCACCACCGGAATCAAGCGAGAGCAGGTGGGTCGAGAGACGGTGGATCAGGTCGTCCAGGTCATGACGACGTTGAACAGGGCGGCCGCCGAGGCGATGGTCGAGGTAGGGGCGAACGCGTGCACCGATGTCACCGGCTTTGGCCTCCTCGGGCATCTTCACGAAATGACCTCGGGCAGCGGTGTGGGCGCCCGCATCTCGCTCAAGGCCGTCCCGGTCCTGCCCGAGGCGTGGAGACTCGTCAAGGAAGGGATCTGCCCCGGCGGGACCAAGCGGAACCGGGAGGCGCTCGAGGGGCAGGTCAAGTGGGCACCGAAGATCAGCGAAGAGGCCCAACTGGTCCTCTGCGACGCCCAGACCTCCGGCGGGCTGTTAATCGCGGTGCCCAAAGACAAGCGCGCGCGACTGCTTAAGCGTCTGCAAGCCGCCAAGACGCCCGCCGCCGCCCGGATCGGCGAAATCGTCGCGGATGGCGGCCAGATCGAAGTGATTCCATAGCTCCCCCGCTCCTCCCCTATCGTCACCGCTCGGACTACCCTCGTTGACAATCCTGAACGCGTGAGTAGACTAGTGCCGTTCCAACCTCTCGCCCCGAACATTAGGTGGGAAGCCAGCAAGGCTGGCCTAGAAATCGAACGGATCAATTGGGTCACAAGAGTTGGAACGGCACAAAGGGGCATTTCCTGGGAGCCGACCC
>JAKEGQ010000055.1 GCA_022615475.1 Candidatus Methylomirabilota bacterium
GAGGGGGACCGTCACGGAGGATGGATCGAACCGGATGAAGGCGAAGTCGTGGTTGTAGTCGTAGTAGAAGAGTTTCCCCTCGGTGGAGCTGCCGTCGACGAAGGTGATCTTGATGCGGGCTGGACTAATTGATGTGAGATGGCGATTCGTCGCGATGATGCCGCGATTGGCGTCGACAATGAATCCCGTCCCGTGCCATCGTCCGGCACGGTCCAGGCCGATGTTAATATGGGTGGTGACTTCGAGGTTGACGACGGTGGGCTTGAGCCGCTCGATCGTCTCGGCCCACCTGTTGGCATGGGCGATACCGGCTTGGCACCAGAGAAATCCTACAGCGCAGCAGATGACTTTCGCTCGACGTTTCATTAACACCTCAGTTTAGCAAGGTCCGTGCCAAAGTAAAACCCAAAATTAAGGGCTGCGGTTCCCATCTCTTGAAGCACAATCGACTTTATATACGAAAGCCGAATTCAGGCAGTGCGGTGACGTCACCTCTTCCCCTTGAAGAGTATCCCGTCGACACTGAAGGCCCCGCCGCCGCTCGCCGCCAGGAACAGAAAGACAAAGGAATACAGCGCCGCCAGCTCGCCCCGATTGAGGAGCGGCCAGAATCCCTGGGGAAAGTGTCCCATGAAGTAGGCGGCTGCCATCAGCCCCGACAGGATGAAGGCGATCGGCCGCGTGAACAGCCCGAACATGACGAGGAGCCCGCCGAAAAACTCCAGGATGCCGGCGGCGCCCATCAGCGACAAAAGCGGCGCCGTCGCGCCGGGTTGCCCCCCGAATCCGCCAAACAGACCGAAGAGCTTCTGGGCCCCATGCGGTAAGAAGAGAAAACCGGTCATGGTCCGTAGGAGGTTCAGAGCAGGAGCCTGGAACTTGCTCACGGTCTGAGTGATCATCGTGACCTCCTCTCGTGGGTTCCCTGGCGGCGCCTCATGAGGGCGAGGTCGGATTGACTCCGTTGACCTATTCCTCGAGCAGCTCCCGATACAGGGCCTCGTACTGCGGGATGACGCGGGGAGCGTCGAAGTGTTCGAGGACTCGCTTTCGCGCCGCCTGTGCCAAATGGCGATGGAGCCCCTCGTCCACGAGAACCCTGAGTGCCTCCCGCGCCATTCCCTCGACATCCCCCACGGGACGCAGGAGTCCGCTCACGCCTTCCTCGATCACCTCGGTCAGGCCGCCCACCCGGGTGGCGATCACCGGGACGCCGCAGCTCATGGCCTCAAGCGCCGCCAGCCCGAAGGATTCCAGTTCACTCGGGAGGAGGAACAGGTCGGCGACCTTCATGAGGCCCGGGATGTCCTCCTGACGGCTCAGGAAGAAGACCTTTTTTTCGATGTCCATCTCTCGCGTCAGGTGCTGGGCGGTGGGCCGCTCGACCCCGTCCCCCACCATGAGGAGCTTCGCCGGCATCTCGCGCTGGACTGAGGCGAAGATCCGGATCACGTCCGTGACCCGCTTGACCGGCCGGAAATTACTGATGTGGAGGAGGATGCGCTCTCCGGGGAGAGCAAAACGGCTGCGGGCCTCCTCATCCCGCCCCGGGCGGAATCGAGAGCTGTCGACGAAGTTCGGGATGACCCGGATGGGGCGGTCCGGAAGGAAGGTTTCGCGCGTTCTCTGTTCCAGATAGGATGAAACAGCGGTGACTCGGTCACTCCGATTGATGGCCAGTCGCGTGATCGAGCGGAGGGAAGGATCGATTCCCACCAGGGTGATGTCCGTCCCGTGAAGAGTGGTCAGGACCTTCAAACGGCCGCCCACCGCCTCTCGGGCCAGGACGGCGGAGACGGCGTGCGGAATGGCATAGTGGACGTGCAGCAGATCGAGACCCTCTGCCATGGTCACATCCGCCATCTTGGCCGCCAGGGTGATCGTGTAGGGGGTGTGTTCGAAGAGGGGATAGGACATCATCTCTACCTGATGAAAGAAGAGATTCTGCTGAAACGTGGGGAGGCGGAATGGGAGGGCGTAGCTGACAAAGTGGACGTGATGGCCCCGCTGGCTGAGCTGGACGCCCAGTTCCGCCGCGACGGCGCCGCTTCCGCCATAGGTTGGATAGCAGGTGATGCCGATTTTCATGAAGCGTCCAATGTCCGATGTCCGAAGTCCAACGTCTGCGAGTCGACGACCGATGACCGCTCACCGATGACCGCGACGATTTGGTTTGCTGTCACCGGTCGTCGGTCTCCGGTCATCGCTAGCACGTGAGGCGCCCAGATAGAGGAGCCGGTGGTCCCATCCCGGCCCGTCAATGGCCGCCGCGATCACATCAATGAGGGGGAGCCCGTGACGGCAGAGATACGGCATGAAGCCGTCCACCCGCTCCTGCAACTCTCCGTGCGGGAGTAAATGAGTCAAGACCCGGAGGACCTGGGTCCGGATCTCCTGGTTTCGGCGGTTGAGGGAGCGGAGGAGGAGCCGCTCCATCTCTTCCATCTGCTTCTTCACCAACCCCTCTCCCCGACCCAACCGGGGGGTGAGCGTGGGATCGAGGGTCGAGACCAGCACCTTGAGCTCTTCGAAGCCCTTGAGCACCGTCCGCACGACCCTCTGCTGCTTTGTGACAAAGCTCTTGGGGAGAGAGCGGCGAAGGACCTGGCGGACAATCCGCTCAGGGTCTTCGTGGAGGCCGCGGAATGTCAGGTCATGTTTCTTGATGAGTCGCTCGATTCGGCCCTCCACGAGAGTGAGGGACGCCCGCGGGAGGATGAAGGGCATCGGGATGTCGAAGTGGTCAAAGACCCCGCGAAGCTGGGCGTAGTAGGCGGTCTCGTGCGGCCCGGCCACGTGGGCGAGCGTGGGGAAGAGGAAGTTCTCCATGATGGGCCGGAGGATCACGTTGGGGCTGAAGCGCTCCGGGCTTTCCTCCACGATCCGCATGAGCTCTTGTCGGTCCCCGACCTGTTTGAGGGGTTGGCGCCCCTCGTGCAGATAAAAGAGGTTCGGGCCTTCTCCCCTCAGACGGACCTGCGGAGGATAGCCGAGACTGCGGAGCTTCTCCCAGGCGGTCTGGACCAGCCGTGCCGAGGCGGGCGCGGTGGCGATCTCATGGAGGAACAGGGAGCGAGCTAACGCCTTCAGGCGTCCGTCGGAAGGATCCACCAGGACCAGACCCTGGCTACCGAGGAGCGAGGAGAGCAACCGGCCGAAGGCCGCAACCAGATTTGCCCCGGGCCGATAACAGTCCTGGAGCAGCGCAAAAGCTTTCTCCTGAAGTCGACCTGCGCCCGCCGCCTGCCTGAGGGCGTCGAAGACCCTGTCGATCTCCGGAGTGAGGTCATGAGTCGCTGGAAGATCGGTCCCGAAACCTCTATGCGGGACATAGCGGAGAAGTGTGATGCGGTCTTGCTCGTCCGGCATGGCGATGTGGTCAATCTCAGCAAAGTCCGTGTCCTCGGAAGCCATCCAAAAGAGGGGGAGGCAGGGGATCTTCCACTCCGACTCGAGCTGGCGGGCCACCGCGACCGCCGTGAGGGCCTTGTACAAGGTATAGAGGGGGCCACCGAAGAGTCCGACCTGCTGACCGGTCACTACCATCATTGCCCGGGAATCGCGCAGACGTGCGATCCCCTCGACGAGCGCATTGCCTGCGCCCCAGGTACGGTTCTGGTCGGTGAGAATGCTGGTCAGCTCGTCCCGGGGGTAGCTCCGGCGCGTGAGAGAGTCTAGGAGCTGCCCCTGCGACTGCCGTGGGTCCCAGCGATAGAAATCGCGGAGCGGAGACCTCCCCTGAAGATAATCCCGAAAGATGGGATTGACCCGTGGGAGAAGGGCGACATCTATCGCGTCGAAGCGCAGCATATGCATCCGGGCGAACGCGGGCGCGGTAGAGACCTTGCTTTCTCCGAACAACATCTGAATCTGACGTTAACAAAGGGACCATGCGTTGTCAACGCGGGGAAGGGCGTCTCATCCGCAAGACGCCGCTACCGACACGGGGCGGTGACGAGGATCCTTTGGTGACAAAAGATGCCCAATTGGCTGCTTAAGGGGGATTCTCGGGCTAGCCCTGGCACGATTGTTGCTTTTTCGTACCCCTGTTCGGGGGTTTCTTCAGGGGGGGGAAGATCCATGCACAAGGTTTTCGGAAACGAAGGAGGATTCGGGGACCGGGAGCTCCGGATTATCCGATCGGGCCTGAAGCGGCGGACACACCGGGAGCGTTCTCTGAGCGAGCGGGATACGAAGTCCGTTCCTGGTAGCCCCTCGCCTCGCCCGAAGCGCGACAAAGCAGCATGACGCGTGCCAGAGGCAGCGCCTTCGGACACCTTTGACTGCCCTCGCGAAGAGGGAAGCTCGCATTTCCATCTGGCCAGGAGGTCCCTCACGGGTCCCAAGTACTAGTGGAGCGATGGACCACAGGCACTATCCCTTGACTCCCTTGACGCCTCCGGGGGACCGTGCTATAAGATGACACGTCATGGGTGGGATCAGTGTATTGCATCTCGTCCTGCAAGCGGGGCCGGTGGCCAAGGCGGTCCTCCTTCTCCTCCTCTTCTTCTCCGTCGCCTCCTGGGCCATCATCTTCGCAAAGCTGAGGACGCTGCGAAAGGCAGAGCGGCAGTCGGACGCTTTTCTCCGCCTCTTTCGCACGTCCAAGAATCTCAGTGCGATGTACGAGGAGGCCAAGCGGTATCCCGCAGCTCCTGTGGTGGCGCTCTTTCGCGAAGGGTTCCGGGAGCTCAGTCAACTCGGAAGGGCAAATCCGCACCCCGGTGGCAGTCCCGGAGGGATGTCATTGACGGCGGAGCGGAGTGGTGAGATTCTCGAGGGGATCGGTCGAACGCTCAGGCATGCGAGTCTGAGGGAGCTGTCGCAGATAGAGCGTCATCTTATCTTCCTGGCCACGACCGGCAGCGTGACCCCCTTTATCGGTCTCTTTGGCACGGTCTGGGGCATCATCGATGCCTTCGTAGGAATCGGGGCAGCGGGGTCCGCCAATCTGGGGGCCGTGGCCCCGGGCATCGCCGAGGCGCTGATCGCCACCGCCGCGGGCTTGGCTGCGGCCATCCCGGCGGTCATCGCCTATAACTATTTCGTGAATCGCATCCGCGGTATTGGGACTCGTCTGGATCTCTTTACCCTGGAGTTTATGGGCCTGGCAGAGCGGCTCGCGGTGGGACGATGAGTGCGAACCTTTCCGGATCGGAGCAGCGCCTGGGTGGCGCCCTGTCCGAGATCAACGTCACTCCCTTCGTGGATGTGGTGTTGGTGCTCCTCATTATCTTTATGATCACCGCCCCCATGATGATCCGGGGGATTGACGTTCAGGTTCCACGCACCGAGACCAGAAATGTCCAGCCGGAAGAGCGATTGATCCTGACCGTCACGAAAGACAAGATGATCTACCTGGATGATCAGCAGATCAGTCTGGGTCGGCTCCAGAAGGTGCTGACCGGTCTTCAGAAGCGGAATCCGCGGGCGGCGGTCTTTCTGCGGGCTGACGAGAAGGTCCCCTATGGGGTGGTGGTCCAGGTGATGGATGTGGTGAAGCAGGCCGGGATTGACCGGCTGGGTATGGTGACCGAGCCCCTGCGTCCTCAAGAAAAGGGGCAATAGGGGAAGTGGGGCACCCGTGGACGATGGACGGGGGGCGCCGAGATCTTACGGTCAATCTGGCCTTCTCGCTCGTGCTACACTTCCTGGTTTTCGCGGGGGTGTTTCTTACCCCCTCCCTCTATTCGCACCGGTTTCACGTGCCGGTGGCGTATAAGGTGACGTTAGTGGATCTTCCGGGGACACAGAGAGGGCCGTCGTCGCCTGCGGGGAAGCCGGATGTGAAAGTGGAGGCCCCGAAGGCGGAGATTCCGAAGGCTCCGACGCCAGCGGCCCCGCCGTCGAAGGCGAAGCCATCCGAGGTGAAACCTCAGGCCCCGACACCTTCGCCAGACGCCCTCTCCCTGCCCAAGAAGCAGAAGGTGCCGCCGAAGTCCGCGAGGGCCCCGGAGCCCTCCGGGGTGCCATCGGTGCCATCTTCGTCGGCGAAGGTCCACCAGGCGCCGATTCAGGCGGGATTGCCTGGCCAGGGTGGGACTGGGCTCGTCGGGATCGCCTCGGAGACCGGTACGGCCGGGGAGAGCGGCGATCCAAACTTGAGTTATTATCTGGCACTGATCCAGGCGAAGGTGAGCAGTCGCTGGGCGGAACCCTCCGCGGGCCTCGCGCTGGGTCAGGCGCAGCGGGTGACAGTGGGTTTCATCGTGTTACGCTCTGGTCTGGTCCGCGATATCCAGGTTCTGACCCCTTCGGGGAGTTTCTCCTTGGATCAATCTGCCCTCCGGGCAGTCACGGAGGCGGTTCCCTTCCCCCCCTTCCCTCCGCTTTTTGCGGAAGAGAAGCTCTTGGTGCGATTCCATTTCGAGATGCGAGGTCAGTGAGAGCATGAAAAGACTTTGGCGCATCACCACCTTCATCCTCCTCTGTGGCGGGCTCCTGCGCGCCAGCGCATCGGCCCAGGTGGACATCACCGTCACGCGGACGGTGGTCCAGCGCATCCCCATCGCCGTGGTGGGACTGCGCTCCTCGGGAGGGTCAGATCTGGCGGCGCAGGCCCTGTCGGTCCTCGTAAGTGATCTGGAATTCTCCACGGTCTTCGAGGTGCTGCCCCCCTCCTTCATGCCATTCAACCCCAGGGAGGTTCGCCTGGGCGAAGAGGAGAAGGTGCTCGCGTCCTTGAATCAGTTAAAGGTCCAGGCCATGGTGGTGGCGGAGCTCACGCAGCGGGGGAAGGACCTGACCCTTGAGGGGCGTGTCTATAACGTGAGCCGAGGCGTCTTTCTCGGCGGCAAGCGTTACTTTGGAGAGGCGACGGCCCTCAGGTCGATGGTTCACCGATTGGCCGATGAGGTCGTGCTGCGGCTCACCGGCGAGCGAGGGGTTGCCTCGACCCGGATCGCTTACGCGAGCGCCGAGAAGGGTGCGACCGAACTCTACCTGATGGACTACGATGGCCACAACCCGACGCTCGCCACGGGGAACCGATCCATCAACCTCTCGCCGCGCTTCTCGCCTGACGGCAAGCTGCTCGCGTATACGTCCTACCGGGATGGGAATCCGGATCTCTACCTCCTCAATCTCGAGAGTGGGCGGCGCGATAAGGTATCAGCCTTGCCCGGGCTCAACATCGCCCCCGGCTGGTCCCCAACGGGTCAGTGGCTCGCCCTGTCCCTGAGCAAGGATGGGGGGACGAACCTGTACCTGATGCGGCCGACGGGTGGGGAGCTCCGTCGCCTCACAAACGGCTACGCGATTTCGGTGTCTCCCTCCTTCTCTCCCACCGGGCGGCAGATCGTCTTCACCTCGGATCGGGGCGGGTCGCCCCAGGTCTATATGATGGATCTCGAGGGGACGAATCTCCAGCGACTGACTTTTGAGGGGGAGTACAATGCATCCGCCCGCTGGTCGCCGCGGGGGGACAAGATCGCCTTTGC
>JAKEGQ010000268.1 GCA_022615475.1 Candidatus Methylomirabilota bacterium
CCGTACTCCTGCACCAACTGCCGAGAGGCCCGAATCAATTTATTGATGGTCTCGATCATATGGACCGGGATCCGGATCGTCCGAGCCTGATCCGCAATGGCGCGGGTAATGGCCTGGCGGATCCACCACGTGGCATACGTGGAGAACTTATACCCCCGCTGGTACTCGAATTTCTCCACGGCCCTCATGAGACCGATGTTCCCTTCCTGAATCAGATCCAGAAACTGGAGCCCACGGTTCGTGTATTTCTTCGCAATGGAGATGACGAGGCGGAGGTTCGCCTCTACCATCTCCCGCTTGGCATTCAATGCCTTCCGTTCACCCCGGCTGATGGCCTGAAGCAGCTCGTAGAGCTCGGCGGAGGTGGCGCCGCCCTCTTGCTCGGCCCGCTGGATCTTCTTGGCAATGACCTGAATCTGCCGCTCCAGTTCCTCCAGCCTTTCTCGCGGGAGCCTGGTCCGCCGCATCAGCGTCCGCATAGAGACGCCGTTGCCTATGGCGGTATCGCGGAGCACCTTGAAATTGGCGGCGCTCAGGCGCGTGGAGCGCCTCACCTCTCTCACCTCCTGTTCCGCCTTCTCGATCCGCTCCAGCGTACCCCGCATGCGGGCGACGACCATTTCGATGACCCGCTGGTTGAGATTGAGTCGTCGCAGGAGCTCGGCCTGCCGGCCCCTTCGCTCCTGCATCTCGTGCCGCAGCCGCTCCGCGCGCTTGGCGTTGCCGTGTTGGTCGGCCCGCTCCAGCCGCCTGGCCAGCTCCTCAACCTTCTCCTGCTCCTGCCTGAGCCCCTTCAGGACCGGCGCCAGTTCCGCAGTCAGCTCCTTCTCCCGCTGCTCCGAGATCTCGTCAAAATCGTTCAGGGCGACGAGATCGCCGACCCGGAGCCGACCCTGGAGCAGACGCTCTCCCCGGAAGGTGACCTCTCGGACGGCAATACCGGCCCGACAGACCGCCTCGGTGACCTCGCGGCGCCCCTCTTCGATCCGCTTGGCGATCCCGATCTCCCCCTCGCGGGAGAGCAGCGGCGTCTTTCCCATCTCTCGGAGGTACATCCGGACCGGATCATCGGTTCGACCCACGGGAGCGGGGGACAGATCCACCTCCGGCTCGACCCCGCCCGAAGGGGGCTCCGCCGCCTTCCTCGCTTGCCGTCGCCCCGCCCCGCTGGGGGAATCGATGACCTCGATATCCATCTCGTCCAGTCCGGTCAGGATCCGATCAATGTGCTCTGGAGAGGTGATATTCTCCGGGAGATAGTTATTGATCTCCTCGTAGGTCAGATATCCCTTCTTCTTCCCCAAGCTGATAAGGGCCTGGAGCTCCTCCACTTTCCCCTCCTTTGTCATGCCGCTCCTTTCCCCCCCTTTGCCCTTCATGCTTCCCTGTGGCGTGCCTATGACCCCATTTATCTAATATAGTCCGTTTCCGAAATTCGGCCACTGGTCAGCGTCCGTTTCTGATCGAGCAGGGCCTTTACCCGGACAAGATCCCCCCGCTCCCTCGCGCTCTTGAGCTCGGCCTGAACCTCCCGGAGCTTCAGTCGGAGAAGACAATCCTGAACCATCCGGTGTGGATCGGCGAACGCTTCCATGCCTTGGACGAGCAGCTCTGCCGCCACCTGGCGGACCACCGGATCCGGATGATGGTTGAGGCTCCGGGCCAAGCTCTCCTCAGTGCCCCGGAATTCTCGAAGGACCCCGTAGATCGACCGGAGAGGGGATGCCGAAAGCTCCTCCTCCCGGATGCTTCCCGACACGACCGGCCGAACCTCCGGAAACAGGAGGCAGATCTGGATCAAGGTCTTTTCCGCCGGCGGCAGCGGCGTCGGCGGCGGGACGGATGTCACGGCTGAGTCCGGAGAACCGAGACGGCGAAGCTCCGCCAGGACCGATCCCTCCGAGACCCCCAGCCTCTCTGCGAGCTTCTGGATATATTTGGCCCTCCGGACCCCCTCCGGCATGAAGGCAATAAGGCGCAAGACCTGTCGAGCCGCGGCCGCCTGGTCATCCACGCGCTCTAGTCCCGTCCGCTCCTCCGCCCGGCTGAGGAGAAAATCGACAACGTCCTGGGCCGCTGCAATCCGCGTGAGCAGCGCATCTTTGCCGGACTCCCGGGCGAAGGTATCGGGATCCTTCCCGTGGGGAAGGATCACCACCCCCACCCCCAACTCCTCAGCCACCAACAGCTCCAGCCCTCTCCAGGCGGCCTGGATCCCCGCGGGGTCGGGATCAAAGATGAGCGTCACCTTGTCGGCATAGCGGTGCAACAGGGCCACCTGGTCGGCCGTCAGGGCCGTCCCCAAGGAAGCGACTGTCTGGGGAAAGCCCGCGCTGTGCAAGGAAATGGCATCGAAGTATCCCTCGACTACCAATGCCATCCTTGTCTCCCGGATCGCCCGGGAGGCCAGGTGCAGCCCGTAGAGGTGGACCCCCTTCTTGTAGACAGGCGTCTCGGGAGAGTTGATATACTTGGGTTGCTGCTCTCCAAGGGCGCGACCCCCGAATCCGACGATCTTTCCCGTGGAATCGCAGATGGGGATCATGAGGCGATCCCGAAACCGGTCATAATATCCCCGCCCCCCTTGCCTCGGAAGGATCAGCCCGGCCGCCTCGACCTGGCGGGGCGCCAAACCCAGCCTGGTGAGTTCCCGGAGAAGCCCATCCCACTCCGCGAGCGCGTAGCCGAGCTGGAAGCGCTCCACGGCCTCGGACCCCACTCCCCGCTGGCTCAGATATTCCCGCGCCACCGCTCCCTCCGGGCTCTTGAGGGTCTTCTGGAAGTAGTCACAGGCGAGCCGCTGAAGTTCGAAGAGCTTTAGGGCGCCCTCCTCGCGGGGGCGCCCCCGCTCCGGGATCGGGATCCCTGCGCGACCCGCAAGATGGCGAACCGCGTCGGGGAAGCTGAACCCCTCCCGTCGCATCAGGAATCGAAAGACATCGCCTCCCTCCCCGCACCCAAAACAGTAGAAAATCTGTCGCTCCGGATTGACGGTGAAGGACGGGGTCTTCTCGGTGTGGAAGGGGCAGAGGGCTCGGTAATATTTTCCGGTCTGCTTCAAGGGGACGTAGCCCTCGATCACCTCTACGATGTTCGAGGTTCTCAGCACCTGGTCAATCACTTCCTCGGGGATGAATGCCATACGGGACCTCAGCGGCCTCTCCCGCATTACGCCGGGAAGGGGTTCCTCCTCATCGGCCCTGGAGCACCGCGATCGTCGCGCCGCTCCCCCCTTGATTCACTTCGGCGAGGTGAAAGCCCTCCACCAGGGGGTGACTCGTCAGATACGTATGCACCGCTTTGCGGAGAACCCCCGTCCCCTTGCCATGAATCACCCGAACCTGGCGAAGGCCCTCGACAAAGGCCCCATCCAGATACTTCTCCAGGCGCCGGGTGGCCTCTTCGACGGTACAACCGACCAGGTTGATCTCCGAGGAGACGGACTGGGTCCTCTCCACGAAGAGCGGCACCTCTCCGCGAGGCGGTGGAGGAGAGCTCAGTACGCTAAGGGCCGAAACCGGCAGATGCACCCTGCCGATTTTCAGTTCAACCTCTACAGTCCCCTGGCCGGACACTTCGGTCAGGACCCGCCCGTGCTGCTGGGTGCCGGCCACGTTCACCCATTGGCCGGGCTGAATCTCGGCGCCACCCCGCGGTCCGTTGGCCGGCGGTGCCTCGGTCGCCTCGACCTTCCCCCTCAAGGCCTCAAGCCCCTGATGAAAGGCCCGGATCTCGGGTGGCCGAGCCCCCTGCTCGCGGAGTGCGCGAATGAGCTCCTCCCCCTGCTGCCGGAGCTCGGCGAGGAGCTGCCGCGCCTCCTCCCGTGCCCGGTGCCTCAGGGTGCTCATTCCCTCGCGAAGCCGCACCACAAGCTCCCCCGCTTCTCGCTTGAGGGTCGAGGCCCGTTGGACCTCTTCCTGAAGCCGCGCCCTGAGCTCGTCCACCTGTCGCCGGTCCACCTCGAGCGCCTCGATGAGGGAGTGTGACCTGTGGTGCCCCTCGGGTAGGGCCTCGCGTGCCTTTTCCAAGATCGGCCCCGGCAGACCGAGCCGTCCGGCGATCTCCAGTCCGTAACTCTGACCCGGAAGACCGAGCCGGATGGAGTACCGTGGCGTCAGACACTCTCGATCGAACTCGACACTGGCAATCTCCACGCCGGGGGTGAGGGCGGCATAGGCCTTCACCGCCTCCAGGTGGGTCGTGGCGATCACCGAAGCCCCTCGCTGTTTGAGGGCCTCGAGAATGGCGATGCCGAGGGCGGCCCCCTCCGAAGGATCGGTCCCGGCCCCGAGCTCGTCGAGGAGGATCAGGGTCTCGGGGCCGGCCCGTGCCAGGATCTTGACGATCTGGCTCATGTGGGAGGAGAAGGTGCTCAGGCTTTCTGCAATGCTCTGTTCATCCCCGATGTCGGCGAAGACCGCGCGGTAACACGGCACCTGGCTGTCTGGAGAGGCCGGGATCGGGAGACCCGACAAGGTCATGACGGTCAGTAGCCCAGCGGTCTTGAGTGCGACCGTCTTTCCCCCCGTATTCGGTCCGGAAATGACGACCACGGCGAAGGCACCGCCCACCTCGAGGTCAATGGGGACCGCGCCCACCTCTGCCTCAGTGCCGTCCTTATTGGGCCTCTGTTCGGGGGCAGGGCTGAGCACCAGGAAGGGATGACGGGCCTGACGCAAGATCAGGCGAGGTTCTTCAGTCACGCGAGGGA
>JAKEGQ010000269.1 GCA_022615475.1 Candidatus Methylomirabilota bacterium
AGCCGCTCGTTCTGCCGCTGGGCCTGCTCGAGCTGCTCCCGGCTCTGCTGCAGGCGCGCCCGCACCAGCTCGAACTCCCGCGGCACCTGCTCCAGCCGGCGCCGGACCTGGTACAGCTCCTCCTCGAGCCCCTTCACCTGGGCCTGGAGGGCCTCGATCTCGGCGTGGGATTTTTCTTTGTCCCGCATGCCCGGTCCTTCCTCAGCTCCCCAGCGTGTTCTCCGCCTCCCCGCTTGCGGTGAGCCCCGTCGAACCGCCCACCAATCTCCACCACGGGAGGCCGGATGAGCTAGTCTACCGCACGCTCACTGCCGACTGCAACTCCCATACCATGAGGCCTCACCTTCGGGAAAACCTCGTCATTCCAAGACCGACCCCCGCAGCGGGAGGCTCGCCTGCCGAGAAAATGGTCGGCACCACCACCTGCTGCCTGAAAGAAACGCATCGTTTGCCCCTCACGGCTTGCGGTTGATGAGCTGAAGCATCTCGTTGCGGAACTCCGGGCGCTTCTCGAAGACCCCCAGCATAGCGCTGGTCACCGCCTTGGAGTTCTGCTTCTCGACCCCCCGCATCATCATGCAGAAATGATAGGCCTCGATGATGACCCCCACGCCTCGTGGCTGCACCGCCTGCTTGAGGGTGTGAGCAATCTGCTGCGTCAACCGCTCCTGCACCTGAAGGCGCCTGCTGAACATCTCGACCAAGCGGACGATCTTACTCAGGCCGAGGACCTTGGTCTTCGGGAGGTAGGCCACGTGACACTTCCCGAAGAATGGGAGGAGGTGATGCTCGCACAGGCTGAAGATGTCGATATCCTTCACCAGGACCATCTCGCCGTGCCCTTCTGTGAAGATGGCCCCGTTCAGGACCTCCGACAGATTTTTTCCGTACCCGGCGGTGAGATACTTGAGCGCCTTGGCCATCCGCTCGGGCGTCTGGCGAAGCCCTTCCCGATGCGGATCCTCGCCTACCTCCTTGAGGAGGTCCCGGATGAGGCTCTGCAGGAAGGCATCCTGTTCCACCTCCCCCGATCCCTTTCGCCACCGATGCTGCATACCTCGCCTCACCACAACACCTCGTCTGCAGACCTTTACCTCAACAGCCACGTATTCTCTCCCAGAAGATGAGCCGTGTCAACACCCGATCCGCCCCGGCATGCTAGAAAAGTACAGCGAGTGCAGAAGGCGAAACTACAGGGGGTGCAGAAAGTACAACGTACAGCGAGTGCAGGCGTGCAGAAGAGAAAAATGCGCAGGAAGTGCAGAAGGTGCGGAAAGTGTGGGAAATGGAGCGGGAGACGGGGATCGAACCCGCGACGTCCAGCTTGGGAAGCTGGCATTCTACCGCTGAATTACTCCCGCCACGCCCTTAAATCTATAGCCGAGGTGGACCGCCTGTCAACGGCGAAGTAGTCCTAGAGATGAGATTAAATGTCCTCCTCCTGGAAATTCGTCACGCGCCACCCCTCCTTGACCTTGGTGGTCGAGATAAAGGCACGCCTCTTCATCACCAGGCGGTCCACCGAGATGACCAGGTCGTAGACGAAGAAGACCCGGTCCGCCCCCGACTTTCGGGTTGTATGTAGGGTGAAGGAGACTTCGCGGCCCGGTGTCCCGTCCGGTCGCGGAGCCCCCTGCACTAGCTGCTCCTCATCTTCGATCTTGGCTCGGGCCAGCCCGTCCGCCAACGCTTTGGCGCCGGGAAGATCAGGACGGACGTAGTATCGCTCGACGAAGCTCTGGGCAACCGACTCGGGACTTTCCGCGGGGGAGCAGGCAACACAGACTAGGAATGTGGCCAAGCAGAGTCCGAGTCCCTTGTATACGATCCTCATCTTCCGTTCAGTTGCCATACCGATCACCGCCCTGGCAAAGAACACCAGGAGATCAGGACGATGAGCAATAGGAGACCCAGGAATCCCAGGCCCAGGTGCCGCAGTCCCACCCGGCGCGCTTTCTCCCCCACCACCTCATTCTCTCGCCCTTCCCTGTTGTCGCTGATCCCCATCACGCAGGGCCACTCATATCATCCCTGTCCTCAAAGATCAAGGCGCTCCACCCCGCTCGAACTCCCCCCGCAAGGCGTGCAGATGACGCCTGAGATACCGTAGGGCTTCCTCTTTGGTCCGGAGCGAGCCGATGGCTGCCTCCTCTTGAAGTCGCTCCAACAGGAATCCCACAAAGGGTCCGGGGGTGAGGTCCATCCGCGCCATCAGCTCATGGCCGTCGACCAAGGATGCCCGCCCGCCCGTGTACCTGCCCACTCGAATCCTCTTGCGCTGGAATGCGAGCATCTCCTGGACAAAACGGAGGCGGGCGCAAAAGGCCCTTCCCTCCCGTCCGTAGGTGGCCCGGATATCGGCCAGCGAGAGGATGAGGCAATCGGCGGCGAGGGGCCCCAAGTCCCGCCAGAACCGGTAACGCGCCCCGGGGGTGATGGTCTTGGCCTGCTCCAGGAAGAAGGGACGGAGGTGCTCTCGCACCAGGGTCACCGCCATCGCCGAGGCCCGCGAGCCCAAGCGCAGGCGGTGACAGATCCCTTCAGCGATGCCCGCCCCTCTTTCGGCGTGGTCCAGGAAACGGATCCGCCCCTCTTCGGTCGAACGGGTCTCCGGTTTGCCCACGTCATGGAGGAGGGCTGCAAAGCGGAGAAGGGCCTGTCGGCTGATTCCCCCTTCCACTTCAGCTTTCAATGATCCGATGAGGAGGGCCGCTTGGCGTGAGAAGAGTTTCGGCAGTCGATTGAGGATTCCGTCAAGGGACCGGACCGTTTCCAGGGAGTGGGTAAGCACATCAAAACGATGAGGTGGACCTTGCAGACACCCTCGCATCCCCCGGGTCTCGGGAAGGAGGACCTCAAGGAGTCTGAGGTCATCCATGGCGGTTAGCCAGCGGCCAGCGACGGAAGAGTTGAGAATCCCAAAAAACTCTTCCCGAAGCCGTTCCGGTGCGACACGGCCGAGCAAGGGAGCATGCTGGCGGATCGCCTGGGCCGTGGTTTCGCCGATGGCGAACGAGAGTTGAGCAGCGAGGCGGACACTCCGCAGGAGACGCAGGGGGTCTTCGGCGAGCACCTGGGGACCACCCACTCGGATCTGCTTCTCTCTCAGGTCCCTGAGACCCCCGGTGGGATCGATGAGTTCGGGCGGATCCTGGCTGAGAGAGATGCCCAGCGCGTTGATCGTGAAGTCCCGGCACCTGAGGTCTTCGACAATACTCTCTCCGCGGAGAGGAGCGATGTCCACCTGCACTCGCTTTCCTCTCCGGGAAAACACGACCCGATGGACCCCCTCGGCGAAGCCGATCAGTCGGCCGGCAAAGGCGTGCCGGAGGGCTGCACCCAAAGAAGCGGGTTCGGGAGAGACCAGGTCGATGTCGAGGCCCTCTGGGCCCTTCAGGAGGGCGTTACGCACAAAGCCGCCGACGAGGTAGACCGGGAGCAGGTCCCGTTCTGCCGCTACCTGAGCCACCTCCCGCAGCAGCGGATGATCCCGAACTCGACGGAGGGCGCGCTCAACCCCTCGGTTCATCGCTTCACCCTAAGGGAGGCAGAACACGGATGTCAACACGGCGCTTCACCCCTCGGCACCCCGAAAACTGCTTGACGGCGCGGAGCGTCAGGTTTACCCTTACAACAGTTCGGCCCGTGGACACGAACGGGTCATCAGAGGGGAGGCGGGATGCGGATCGATAGGAAGATGAAGATCGAAGATGTCGTCCAGACATATCCGGAGACCATCTCGGTCTTCAGCCGTTACGGGGTGGCCTGTCTGAGCTGCTCCGCGGCCAGTTATGACAACATCGAGGTCGGGGCCAAGGTCCACGGCATCGATGTCGACCAGCTCCTGGCCGACCTGAACGCCACCATCATCGCACGAAACTGAACGGTTCGCGATTCCGCTCGGCCCCTTGCGCGGACCGGCGGGGATCGATTCTCTGAGAGAGGGTTCCAATGTTCGAAACGCTCCGACGGGACATCCAGGCTGCCTGGGACCGTGATCCTGCCGTCCGAAGTACGCTCGAGATCATTCTCTGCTATCCCGGCCTGCACGCCGTGTGGCTGCATCGGGTGGCGCATTGGTTCTGGAACCGGGGACTGCGCCTCATCGGCCGGTTCACCTCCCATCTGAACCGCTTCCTGACCGGGATCGAGATCCACCCCGCGGCCCGCCTCGGCCCGGGGCTCTTTATCGACCACGGCATGGGGGTGGTGATCGGCGAGACGAGCGAGGTCGGCGAGAATGTCACCATCTATCAGGGGGTGACGTTGGGGGGCACCAGCTTGGAACGCAAGAAACGGCATCCCACGATCGGCAATAACGTCATCATCGGGAGCGGGGCGAAGATCCTCGGACCCTTCGTGGTCGGGGCCAACAGCAAGATCGGCTCGGGCTCGGTGGTGGTTAAGGAGGTGCCGCCCAACTCGGTCGTGGTCGGAGTTCCGGGGCGGGTGATCTTCCGGGACGGCAAGAAGGTGACCGACATGGACTTCGATTGGACCAACCTCCCGGACCCGGTGGCTCAAGCCCTGCAGTGCCTCCTCGATCGTGTTGACGATCTGCAGAAGGAACTGGAAGAGCTGAAAGCCCGCGTGCCCCAGGACGCCCCGGCCGACTTCTCACTCACCCGCCGCAAGGGCTGATCCCTTCCACACTTTTCTCAACACCAACCCGACGAGTGCCGTTCCAACTGTTTGCGTCAACTCGCTTGTCACACACGCCCACAACCGTTGCAACAAAGGCACGCAGATCAAATGAGGCTGGGCAAGTTGAAACGGTACTAGAGAGACTGCGTGGACACATCGAGGCTCTCTCGCGGGTCCACCTTAAAAAAGACTAATCCAGACAAGAGCTTTGGATAAAAATAGGTGGACTTGGGTGGAAGCCGCTGTCCGGTGCTCACCGTTGCCGCGATCTGGGTCACGGGGATCGGCTTGAGAAAAAAGGCGGCGGCCGCACGGCCGTGCTGCACCTCGCGAACGGCGACCTCCTCGTCCTGCGTAAACCTGATCATCTCCGGATCCTTGAGCTGAAGAAGCCTCTGGAAGATCAAATCCTGCAGGACGACCACATCGAGCATGTGAGCACCGCGAGGCTCGCCGCCTCCCGTAAGTCGCTCCACCACGCCGGGATCCTTCAAGGTCAAAAGGGTAAATGTCTCGCCCCCGGTGTAGAGACCAAAGACATGCCCTCGATGCCCCCGCTCCTCCATCTCGTCGAGACATTTTTGGAGGCCGCCCCCCCTGTGCCCGATCACCCTCTCCTCGCGAGAAAAGTGGGGCTCGAGAAGTCTGAGAATCTCCGATCCGGCACGCCAATCGGCCCGGATGAGCCGATGCGTCGGGAGGGTCGTGAGCCCCCCATCCTCTATGCTCACCAGGGTCATCATGACAAAGTTGTACGCCTTCTCGGGGTCTCCCGTGGCGTCGGCCCGCCGCATCTCCTCCTGGAAGGTGAGGGCGGTTTCATACCGGTGGTGCCCATCGGCGATAAAGAGGGGCCGGTCACGAAAGGCCGTGATGAGTCGGTCAATGGCGTCGGATTGCTGCAGGAGCCACAGTCGGTGTCGAACGCCCGCCTCATCCCCGAAATCACACAGCGGATCGGTCCGGGTGGCCGAGCGGAGCACGTCGGTGATCGATCCCGACGGTCCCGGATAAAAGCAGAAGATCTGTTCAAGATTCACCGGGAGGGCCTGCATCAGCCTGAGCCGATCCGCCTTCGGAGCCGGCATGGTCCGTTCGTGGGGAAAGACGATGCGCGCGTCGTACTCCTCCAGGCCGACAGCCCCGATGAGCCCCGTCCGGACTCGCCGCTCTCCCCGCTTCCAGGGATACTGCTGCTCGTAGACGTAGAAGGCGGGTGCACTCTCCCGGAGAAGAATGCCTGTTTCTTCCCACTCCTGAAAATACCGGCGGGCCCGCAGATACCGGTTCTCGACCGCATCATCGCCCGTTCGGTCCTCCCCAAGAATGAGACGGATCACATTATGCGGGTGGCGGCGATGGAGTTCGCGTCGGAGTTCGTCGGGAATCACATCGTACGGGGGAGAGACGACTGGCCTCAGATCTCCGACCTTCTCCATATTGTACCGATACCCCCGAAAGGGACGGAGACGGGCCACGCGCACCTCCAAGACGGGTGACTGGCGGTTGGTGACCAATAAACGGTGGCTGGTGGCCGGTGACTAGTGATTGGTGGCTCGTGTTCTTCACTGACCACTATTCACTAACCACCAATCATTAATCACTTACGAGACGCCGGAGCGGCCGCCGGGGTGAACCCCCCTCGGCCATCTCCGAGATAAATGCCTACCTTGTGCAGGGAAGCAAAAACGACGGCAAGGTCGGGCCTTCCATCCTCGTTGAAGTCCCCGGCCGCGAGCACGATGGGGTCGTCGGGAACCTTCACGTCCGGCAACGGGGTGAACTGGCCGCTCCCATCCCCCTTGAGGATGGTGAGGTCCATGGTGCTCCGGTTGCCGACGACCAGATCGAGCCTTCCGCCGCCGGTGAAATTGCCGGCAACCACCGGGTGGGGGTTGACGCCGGTTCGAAACTCGGTGACCTTCCGCAGATTTCCCTTCCCATCCCCAGCCAAAAGGAGGAGGGTATCGTCTCCGGCACAGACGACCGCCACATCCTCGTGCCCATCCCCGGTGAAGTCGGCGAAGGCCATGTAGTGGGGAAAGCGTCCCACCTTGACAACCCGGGGCTCCTCGAAGGTCCCATCGCCCTTCCCGAGGAGAATCGAAATGGTATGCTGCCCAAGGCTGGTCACCACCAGGTCCACGAGGCCGTCCCGGTTGAGATCGGTCTGGGCCAAGATGTGAGGGCGACTGCCCGCAGGGTACTGGGCCACTGGCTTCATCCCTCCCTTTCCATCCCCGCGATGGACGAGGACGGTGGAGACGAGGGTATCGGCCACCGCCAAATCCACTTGGCCGTCCCGATCGAAATCGGCTGCCACCGCCGCTACCGGCCCCTTATAGCCCTCGAGCTCCTGCCGCCTTACGAAGCGGCCGCGCCCGTCATTGAAATACAGGGTGAGCGTCCCCGCCCCGCTGTTGGCCGTGACCAAGTCCAGGTGCCCATCCCCGTCGAAATCCCCCGCCGTCACCCACACCGGACCGCGCCCCACGTCGTAGGAGTGATTCGCGGCCACGCCTCCCCTGCCATCGCCGAGGAGGACGGTAATCTTGCGCTCCGCCGAGCCGGCAATGGCCATGTCCAGATGTCCATCTTTATTCAAGTCGGCCACGATCACCGAGTGGGGGAATCGACCGGTCGGCTCGTATCCTTCAAGACCATGGCCTGAGTGCTGCGCCAGGACCGGGATCGCCCCTCCCACGCCCAGGCCAGAGAAGACGATGATCCATAACCACTCCCTGATCCTCACCGTCGCTCGCCTCCTCTGGTCCACCTCACCGCCCCTGTTTCCCCGGCACCTCGACCCGTCTGGAGAGAGACTTGAGATAGGCAATCACATCCCAGATCCCCTCATCGCTCATCACCCGTTCCGCCGCAGGCATGAACCGGGTCCTCCCGACCGCCTCTCCACCTCCCTTGATAATCTCGAAGAGATACTGATCCGAGAGCTGCCTCATGTGTTCCGCATTGGACAGATCGGGAATAGGGACGGGAGGGGGGGGGATCTTCTCGCCCCACCCCCAACCTTCCCCACGCCCGCCGTGGCACTGGGAACAGTACTCCACGTAAAGCGCCTGCCCGCGGGCGGCGTCCCCCTTCTCGGCGGCCAGGGCCGGCGCGCCGAATGCGATGATCCCCCACGCCAATACGGCATGGAAACCGATGTCTGTCGCGGGGTCCCCCTTTCGTGATCGCCCTCTTCTCACTTCTGCACCCTTTTTGGGGAACCGCGCACTCCTTCTGTACGGGCTTGACTGACGACACCTAGCTCTTCGACTGCCGCAGGATAGACAAACTACACCCGGAAGGCAAGGGCGAATCGACTCTCAGTCATTCAGCTGATCGTTCACCTCGCGATGCAATATGCGATCGAGGAGAGATACCGTAGACGCCAGCAGCAGCCCCGCCTCGACGAGCCCTTCGTTGACGCTCAGGCTGGCCAGCCGATCCAGATATACCGGTGGAAGCCGGACCAGCCTCCCCTCCCGATGCCATTCAGTGAAGGCCCGCACTATCGCGGGACCTTGAGGCAGAATCGCGCCGAGTCCCTCCAGGAGACGAAGGGGGAGCGTCGGGGGCGGGAGGGGCGGCACCAAATCAAACCCCACCCCTGCCGGTTCCTCAGCCTCGGTGGTCCAAGCGGCGGGTACGTCAAAGGCCAGGACGACGATCTCCCAGCCTTTTCGGCCTTGACGGGCCACGATCTCGCGGGTGTAGGCCTTGCCCCGTTCACCACCGCTGGCGAGGGGCGCCCGGCCAATTCCGGAGAAGAGACCGTACGCGAGGATGAGGGGCACGTGCCGGAGATCGGTGGCGTGGAGCAGCGTCACGGCAGGCGAACAGCCAGGCCCTTTCCTACTCTCCCCAGGGGTTGCCTCCATCCAGCTTCTCCTGGGTCTCCTCAAGCTCACCGGCCAATCGCTTGAGGTGCTCGGCCACATACTCGGGAGAAGAGAGCTTCGCCAGCGCCTCGATGACCAGATCGAGCACGTGCATGAGGGAGGACTCATCTTTCGGATCGTACGAAAGCCGCATCGACATCCCTCGCCCGGTATTGTATCGGGTTCCGCCGGGCAAGTGCAATACTCTCCTCAGGACGTCAGTCGAAATCGCGCGGTCCCCTCCCCCCGGGGCTCGAGCATGATGCGGCCTCCCATGGGGAGGACCACATTCTCGCGTCCATGCCCGCTGGGAAAGGTCGCGAAGCAGGGAACGTCCACGTCGCGGGCGAATTGCGCGAGAATGCCTGTGGCTGAGAAGCCGCGGAGCGCCGCACGGGCTCGGCAGCGCACCATCTCTCCGAAGACAATCCCCCTCACCCCGTCCAGTTTCCCCGCCAGCTTCAGATGCGTCAGCATCCGGTCGATCCGGTAGGGCTCCTCATTCACCTCTTCCAGAAAGAGGACCTTGCCCTTGGTCTCGATGGCGAAGGGGGTCCCGAGAGAACAGGTGACCAGGGTCAGGTTCCCGCCGGTGAGCTCCCCTTCGATCCGTCCCGGTCGAGAGAGGAAACCGCCCGGAATGGTCCCCTCGAAGGCTCTGCCGTTCAGGACGAGCGCCTGCAAGCTCCGTCGGGTCAACGGGTGGTCTTGGCGACTGAAATCTGGCTCCACCATGGGTCCATGAAAGGTCACCAGCCCTGCGTGCTGCGTCAGGGCCAGATGCAGAATGGTCACATCGCTCGACCCGAGGAAGACCTTGGGATGTCGGCGGATCAGCTCCAGATCAAGATGGGGCAGCATCCGTCCTGCCCCGTATCCGCCCCTGGCACAGAAGATCCCCTTCACCTCTTCCCGACAAAACATCTCCTGCAGGGCGGCTGCGCGATCTCGATCTCGACCGGCAAGGTATCCCCACCGATCATAGAGGTGCGGGCCCTCCAGCACCCGAAGGCCCATGCGCCGCACACTGCTGAGCCCGCGCTTGAGGCGGTTCGGACGCACCACCCCGGAGGTGGCCACCACCGCCACAAGATCGCCACGGCGGAGAGGTGTCGGTCGCTTCTTGCGCGTTCGTCGCACCCCGAATTCCCCCTGCCCCGACTGGCTCAGCCTCTTTTGCGGCCGATCACTTCCAGCCCGGTTCGAATGGTCGTCACATGGATGGCGACGGTGTCGGCGGTCTTGCGGGCATAGCCCCCCGCCAGCACCACGGCCACGGGAACGCGCTTTCGCTTCGCCTCCTGGAAGATGATCTGGTCCCGCCGCTCGAGGCCCGCGAAGGTGAGCTTCAGTTCCCCTTCTTGATCATCATGGTACGGGTCCGCTCCCGCGACATAGATGAGCAGTTGGGGGCGAAACACCTCGACGGCCGGCAGCAGTTGCCGCGACAGCTCCGCGAGATATTCTTCATCCCCCGCCCCAGACGGCAGCCCGATGTCCAGATCGCTCCGCTGTTTGGGTTCAGGATAGAGATCCTCTTGATGGATGGAACAGGTAAAGACGCTGGGCTCCTCGCGAAAGATGAAGGCCGTGCCGTCTCCCTGGTGTACATCGCAGTCGATCACCATGGCCTTGACAATCCGCCCCTCCCGTTGCAGTGTACGGATTGCAATCGCGCTGTCATTGAAGATGCAGTAGCCAGCGCCGTGATCCGGATAGGCGTGGTGACCGCCGCCGCCGATGTGGATTCCCAGGCCGGTCTCGAGGGCGTATCGAGCGGCCCGGATTGTGCCCTCCACGCCGAGCCACGCCGCCTCCGCGAGCCCCGGGGAAAAGGGAAGATCCAGCACAGTTAACTCCTCAGTGCTCAGCGCCCCTCGCCGCACCTTGTCGAGGTACTCCGGCGTATGGACCAGCAAGATATCATCATCTCGGGCTGCAGGTGGCTCCTCGAAATCCCCGGCCGTGGCTATTCCCTGCTGGATGAGCCTTTCCGTGATCAACCGGAACTTGACGGTCGGCAGGATGTGCGGCCCCAAATCGACTTCGTACTTTGGGGAATAGAGAATTTTCATCCCAGTTCGTCCGTCTCAATGCGGTGAGATATGGTGAGGTCATGATAATCACTTTCACAGACGATTTCCAGCAAGAGCCGACCGGGCCGAGTCGGCAGACAATTATCCCGGTCCGGTGCCCTCACTCCCTTCCCTGCGAAAGGGGTAGGGGATGAAGGGCCTCTGGAGATTCATCAGGGTCACCCCACTGCTGCTCCTCCCGACGATGGTAATCTCGGGAGGCTGTGCGAGCGGCGGCGGGCCGGTCCCCGTCCAGGGCGAGGTCACCGGGAAACACCAAACCCCCCCATCGGGAAATCAACTCGAGAGTCCGGGCACGGAGAAACCCCGCTACTTTTTGTGGGTGAAGACGAAAGGGGGGCTGACCTTTGTCGAGGTGACGGAAGACGTGTTTCGGAGGGTGACGGAGGGAGATCAGGTCTGTATCAACTGCGGCTCGGGCAACCGGTAATGTTTCCGCCGCGTGAAGTCTCACCACGCTTTTATCGCCCTCGCCGACAACGCTTGGAGATCTCCAGGGCTCAGCCCTTCTACCGACTGCGGGGATGGGTAGATGTTCAGGATGCGATCTCGCGCGTCGAGCAGGTCCGGATCCATCAATCCAAGTTCGCCCAGCATCAGTAGGGCGCGAGACCGCGCGGTCCCCTCGAGCGCGATGGCCGAGACGGTGACCGTTACCCCCGACCCTTCTTCCTGAAACTCTATGCGCCCTTCGATTGGAGGCCGCTTGAGGAACCCCAGAAGGGCGTGCGCGTTCTCCGCGTCCCAGCGGGAGCGGTACTCGGCGGTCGGGGGCCGCTCGGCTTTGAGCTTGATCGGCCCCTCCAACCACCCCTCGGAATAGTAATAATCCTTCCAGCCGCCTCGAAATCCGTGGATGAAGAGGAGATACCCCTCATCGGTCACCTGGAGTGGATGGCCAAGCCCCTGAATCTGCTTCAACGTTTTCCAGCCGTAGGCCAGGTACATCATGGTGCTCCACGCATCCGCGATGGTCTTGGCGAGGGCGCCAACGATCTCCCGCTCAAGCTCACTTCCGCGCAGCTTCAGTTGCCTTGCATCTAGATTCGTCGCACACGCGAGGACGATGTCAAGTATGCCCCGTTCAATCTCTGCCGCGCTTCCCGGGATCTTCGTCCGACCATAGAGCCCTTCCACCACCGGACGATCGGATCGCGTCCTACCGGCGCCCTGCAGATATACAACGAACTCGGCCTGGCCGACGAACCGGCCGGGCCAGGCCTCGACATCTAGCGTATATTCGCCGACACGCCGGCCCCGCAGTTCGAGCAGCGGATGATCGGTAGGGAGTGCTTCCTTGGCCACGCCTGAGAGGGTACGCACTCTATGGAGGGCTTGGCAAGGAAAAAACCCGCGAACCCCCCCCAACTCTCAGGTCTCTACCCTTGGTTGACGGCGCAGCAGCTCGGCCACCAACGCCTTTATGCCCGCCACGTCCGCAGCACTCGGTTCAGAGGGCGTCAATTCCAACCTGGGCTCGCTTCCCTCCTCGGTTTCCACTCCCACAGTCCGCCAGCGCGTCCCGCGGAAGGTACCTTCCTGCTCGATGCGACCACCAATGCTCTCTTGGTAGAACTCAATGTCGTATTGGATCGCAGATGCATGGTCGGCACCCTCGCTGGTCCTTGGGACCGTTGACCGATACAACACCGTGTCAGACGCGGCAATGGGTTGCCCGGCAGCGTCGAGTACTACCATGACATGGCGCAACCCCGCGGAACCTGCAGAAAGCTCGACCGTCAGTTCCTCCCAACCGGCGATCGCCGCTCCATGTGGCGAGGCAAGGACTTCAGGCGATGCAACAGCTTCTCGGCGCGGGACTGAGTCAACGGGAATTGGTGCCAGCAGCGAGTGCCAGGGTGCGGCGGAGACAGCATAGGCGCGACGGTGATCCATAGAGGTTTCGATGAGGCTCCACTTGAGTGAGACGGGCCTACGTATCGAGTCCCTAAGCGGCAATGCCCAACAGCTGAAATATTCCGGATTTGTTGGTCAGGCCCGCTCCGATCAGAACGCCGTGAATAACGGCGCCGGCAGAAAGCAGGGTGATCACCGGCCCCCATCCAAGAATGGCCAGCAGCGCACCAATGCTTTTTTCCACAAAAAAGCTCATGGCGAACACGAAAGCTAAAATTAGCAAGATGATTATGGCGAAGGTTTCCATCGCAATTTCTTTGCCTAGTTGCGTTTCCTTGAACTTCAACGCCATCCAGAATAGTCCAACACCTACAGCAATTACGGCAATGTATGCCAGGGGAATGCGCTTCAGCGGCCGAGCGGTTAAAGATAGACTCAGAATGATCATGAGGGCCAGAGAGTAGCCTGTGTAGACTCCCTCTTGCTTGATCCGGAGCAAGATCACAATGGGCAGCGCCAGCACGACAATGCCACCGAAAAACGATAAAACTTGCAGGAGCGTGCTTTCCCCCTTCCGGTGTTTGATCGTCCTGTTGACGCCCAAAGCGAACCCAAGCATGCCAACTGCCGCCATGATCCACGGATATTGAAAAGCAAGTGCATCCAACACGCCGCACACCCCATGCCGTTGATCTGCCGAAGTTGTTGGGCGTTCTGCGTAGGGAACGGACGACTCCCTCACGTGGCATATCGCCGGTTGTTAGGTCGCTGGCCGAAAAAGCGGTAAACATGCTGCTGCGATCTGCTCGACATGGCGGTGATCGGTACCACAGCAACCTCCCAGCACGTTGAGCTGCGGTAGCCGCCGCTTTAGCCGTGCGTGCTGCACGCCGAGTTCGACCGGATCGCCGACATCGAGCTCGGGTGATTCGTTCAATTCCGCGTGGCTCTTGCGTGATGCGTTGGCGCGCAGTCCACGAATTCTTTTCGCCCATGGTTCCGCTTCGGCTAGCACCTGTTCGAAATGGGTGGGATGCGCGCAGTTGATCATATAGTAGGAGGGATAGCCCGAGGTGGCGGCGTCGACCTGTTCGATCGCCGCGCGGAGCGTCTGACCCGTTGGAAGCCTGCCATCCGTCTCAACAGTGAATGAAATTGCCGCCGGCACACCGGCCCGCCGAGCGGCCCTTGCGATCCCCATGGCTTCCTCCACGTAGTTCATCGTGATGGCAGTAACCATGTCTGCAGCGGTGCCGGCAAATGTTTCCACTTGCTCTTTGTGATAGACCTCTGCGTTCTCCTCCGACATGGCCTGAGTAGGAATGTAGCCGTCACCGCGAGGACCGACGCACCCACTGATAACACCTTTCGATTGACCGCTCTCATACTCCTTCCGAATGTCCTCGAGCAGCCGAATCGCTTTCCGGTTCGCATTAGCCAGCGTCTCTCGCGTATAGCCCAGGCGTGTTCCCCAGTCTGCGTTCGCGCGCCAGGTGGCGCTTTCGAGAATCAGCCCTGTGCGGAACCGCTTCGCTATTTCGGCATACGTGCGAAAATACTTGCGTAGGGCTGCCTCTCCTTTTGGATCCTTCAACAAGTGAAAAGCAGCGAAGTCGGGAAGCTCCAATCCTTCGTGGAATATGAGGGTGGTCTCGATTCCACCATCGGTCAGGAAAGGGTCATCGCCAAGCTGTGGTAGGGCGTTCCGGTATCGAGCCATGCGTCACCTCCTCTCAAGGCGTATCTCTGCAACCCAACCTGAATGAATCGGTTCTGTCTAATATCTCTGACGCCGCGAGACACTGCACTACAAGGCGTCGGCCTTGGATCTGAATTCTAACCGCGCCCGGTTGAGTGTCAAGGGGTTAGTCACGCCTGAGAGGGTACGCAGTCAATGGAGGGATTGGCAGGAAAAACCGGGGGATCCCTTAGGGAGGGATGAAACCTATGGGCCGCCCAACGTCCATGCATGAGCGGCCGAGTGAGCGGGTGAAGCCCGCCTGCGCAGGTCCGTCTCGATACGCTGGTTATGTGTCACATCTGGACATTCGCAACAACACTTGTGATCATGGGTTTACCCCCCACGAGCTCAATCACCGCGGTTTCAGTGGAAGTGGTACGGATTGTTTGCCCCTGAACCGTTACTGTTTCAGAAATGGTCGCGGTCACTACGGCCTTGGCGGGTCCCGAAAGCGTGATCTTGGTATTCGTTCTCTTGTACTCGTAGTACGTGGCAACGGCCCAACCCTGGCTGACCGACTCGATATAGCTCGACTTGTTCATCGTGAGCTTCTGATCTTGCCCTGACGCGCGAACGTGGGCTACGACCGTGAGATTGTCACTCAGAAACCTGGCCAAAGTGCTTGCGTCTCTTTTGGAGATCGCGTAGTCCATGTCCGAAACAAGCTTCAGAACGGTCTGCTCGTCAAGCTGTTGCGCGAAGCTGATGCAAGGCGCCAAGAACAACGCAAACCAAAATAGAACCTTGGCATGTTTCACGAAACCGGACCCAAACGTTTTGCGTAGGTAAAGCCCCATCGCTTGCCTCCCTCTCCGCCCGCTAGCAGCGCTTCTCAATTCACCCACATGGTCTCTCCATGCAAATTCCGGACCCGGAGCACGACAAGCTGAGCCACGAGGGAGATGCGTGAAGAGTTGAGATGAAAATGAGAGCTTTCCGTTAGGGGAGTGATCGATAGACCGGGATCGGGGAAAGCGGGAGGATTAGCGGGCGGAGATAACCATGATGAGGACGCCGGAGCCATGCGGGGGGCCGCCGAGCAGGATGGGTCGCCCGCCGCGCTGGAGGCTCACCCGGGTGTTGACCCGCGGCGTTGTGATGTGGAGCTCCACGCGCCCCTTATCCATCTTCATGAGCGCGACGCTGAGATCCCGGCCTCCGGCAATGACCGTCCGCCAGGGGCTCTGTGGGCTTACCTCTCCCCGGTGAGTCTCGAGCAACCGGTAATTGGTGTAGGCAAAATCGCGCTGCAGCTCGCGGACCAACTGGCCGATTGCCGGATCGACAGCGCTGCTGGGCTCACGGGAGGCTTGGATCACCTGGACCTCGATGGGGACTGCTTGGGCATAGGCCAGCGAGATCGGCAAGAGCAGGAACAGGCACACGATCAGGAGGATCTGCCTCATTTGTCCCCTTGCGCGACCACCCAGATTACATGCAGGCCTTCATCTTCATCAGAGGTGGTGAGGACCATCGCCCCATAATCTGGCTCGGGCTCTACGGCCTCCACGACCACCTGGGCCCGGCGGGGCTCCAACACAACAGTCTTTCTGGGCGGCGGTGCAACCGGCGTTTCCCAAAGCAGATACACTGAAGACAGGAGCAGTACGCTGATAACGGCCGCACCCGCAAGCGACAGCCGGGGCCGCTCCCACGTCGCCTCCCAGATCTGGCGGATCCACGCCGTGACGCGGCCCGGGGGACGACCACTTTCGATCCGGGCCCGAACCCCCGGCCACAGGGCGGGCGTGAGGTCCACTGCAGGGTCCTTGAGACCCTGGCGGAGGAGCCCCTGTAGCCCTTGCAGCCTCTCGAGCTGAACCCGGCATTCGCCGCAGCCGGCCAGATGCTCTTCAAGCCGCCGGGTTTCAGACGGCCCAAGCTCGCCGTCCACGTATGCATTGAGAGAATGTCGATATCCCCGATGCCGAATCATGTTAACTTTCCCGTTGCCAGTAACCTCCCAGGCTTGCCTGGAGACGGCGGCGGGCATGGAAGAGACGGGACATCACCGTGCCCACCGGCCGGCGGATCACTCGGGCGATCTCGGCGTAGGACAGGCCCTCAAATTCCCGGAGGAGGATCACGGTCTTGAGATCAGGAGGAAGAGCCTCGACGGCCTTCCTGATGCTCTGCCTCAGCTCCTGTCGCTCCACATTTTGTCCCGGGTTCTCCCCGATGCTGACCTGCTGGAGCACTGCATCCTCCTGGGGGACTTCCGGCCTTCGCCGCCGGAGTTGATCCGTCGCCAGGTTCACCAGGATCCGGTACAGCCACGTCTTGAACTGCGCCGTGCCGCGAAACTCGCCCAGGCGAAAGTATGCGCGCGCAAAGGCCTCCTGCGCCACCTCCTGGGCATCCTCTCGGTTGCCGAGCATGCGGTACGCAATCGCGTAGGCACGGCCCTGATGTCGCTTAACCAGCTCTTCGAAGGCGGCCACATCTCCCGCACGGGAGCGCTCCACCAGCTGGTGGTCCTCCATGGGGCCGACTCCCAATGAGGTAGACGGAAACTCGGAAACATTTATTTTCATTACAGGATATCCCAGAAGGGGATCGGGGGCAACCAAAGCGCCATTCTACCTCGTCAGTGTAAGCGGGATGGCCGCCGCGACCGGATAGGGACACAGCTGATTGATGGGACAGGCCGGGCAATTCGGCCTTCGGGCCAGGCAGATCCCCCGACCGTGGGTCTGGAGCAGATGGCAAAACCGGACCTTTTCCTTATCGGGTACGAGGCCGTTCAGGTCAAGCTCAATCTTATCCGGATCCGTCTCGGCGCTGAGCCCCAGGCGCTCCGCGAGGCGAGCCACGTGGGTATCCACGCCAATGGCCGGTGCGCCATAAGCGTTGCCCCTCAGGATGTTGGCCGTCTTCCGGCCCACCCCCGGCAGGATCAGGAGATCCTCGAGTGCCCGCGGGACCCTGCCCTCGAACCGGGTGACGATTGTTCGACAACACTCTTGAATGGCCTTGGCCTTGTTCCGGAAAAAGCCCGTGGAGCGGATCTCTTCCTCGAGGACGGCCCGGTCGGCACCGGCCCAGGCCTGAGGCGTTCGATACTTTCGAAAGAGATTCGCCGTGACCTGGTTTACGCGCTCATCGGTACACTGCGCAGCCAGGATCAGCGCGATGAGAAGCTCCAGCGGTGTCGTGAAGTTCAGCGCCAGCGTGACCCCCGGATACGTCCTCACCAGAATCCGGATGACCTCAAGGACCCGTCGTTGCTTCTCTTCCGGGCTCCCCCTGCCGCGCGCCTTCGCCCGTTGCCGGGCCATCACCCGCTTCCCCTCCTCCCTTCAAAAGTCATCCCTCTTTCTCGTCCAGGATCTTCTTCAGCGCGTCGTCCGCTGCCTGAGGGGCGTCCCCTTTCAGGTACAACATCACCCCGCCCTTGACGGGACGGATCTCGATGATCCCCCTGGCAGCCAGCTCTTGTGTGACCGGCCTCGGGTCCTCGCCAAAGTACTGACGGAAGGCCTCGTTAAACCCGGAGAAGACGCTGTGGATCCCCCGGTACCGTCCCCTCAGCTTTTTGATGGCCCGCACGACGAACTCCTCTTTTCCGAGCTTCGCTCCGCCCTCCATCCTTTTCCTCCCGACCTCCGAGGACCAAGCATTTTCGAAAGGCAATTATCCCCTTCGAGGGTAAGCCTCGAGGAGCTTACTGAGCATCAATGCTATGAAATCCGGCTCTTTTCGCATGTTGAATTTGAAGTCG
>JAKEGQ010000270.1 GCA_022615475.1 Candidatus Methylomirabilota bacterium
TCCGATTGAGGTCGGCATCTCCCCTCATGCCACCTACAGCGTCTCGCCCGGACTCTTCCGCGTGTGTCGCGAGTTCCAGCAACGGTTGGGGCTCAAGGCGGCAATCCATGTCGCCGAGAGCTCGGCCGAGATCGAGTATCTTCGATCGGGGACGGGCGAGATCCGAACCCGTCTCTTGCCGGGGACGGGCTGGGGTGACGTTCCGCCGCCGGTACTCGGGGCGACGCCGGTCCAGTATCTGCACCGCCTGGGGCTCTTGGACCCGCAGTGCCTTGTGATCCACGCCGTCCACCTCACAGAGGCCGATCTCGAGATTTTGGCCCAGACCCGGGTCGGCGTTGCGCATTGCCCCCGGTCTAACGCGTGTCTCGACGTGGGCAGAGCGCCGCTGAAGGCGCTCCGGGATCTCGGGGTTCCCGTAGGCCTCGGCACCGACTCGCTGGCGAGCGCCGAAAGCCTCAGCCTCTGGGACGAGATCCGCTTTGCCCATCAGGCGCATCGCGGACTGCTGTCCCCCGCAGAGTGGATCCGGATGGCGACCGCGGGGGGCGCCAGGGCCCTGGGTCTTGACCGCGAGATCGGGAGCCTGGAGCTCGGGAAGCGGGCCGATCTGACCGCCCTCGCGCTGGACGGACCGGAGGTTGACCCGTATGAGTTTCTGCTGCATGAGGCGAGTGCAAAGAAGGTCCTCCTCACCACGGTGAACGGGACACCGCGGTACGAGAGGGAGGCGTCGTGAGGCGACCCCGGGTCGGCAAGGTCCGTTACATCAACTGCGAGCCGGTCTATTCCGGGATCGAAGAGGGGGCCGTGGAGGCCGGCTGTGACCTGATCGAGGGGACTCCGGCGGAGCTGAACCGGATGCTCGGGGTGGGTGACCTGGATGTCTCGGTGATCTCTTCGTTAGCCTATGCGCAGGCTCCAGGGGACTTCCGACTCCTTGCGGATCTGGCGATCGCGTGTGACGGCGCGGTGGGGAGCGTGCTCTGCGTGAGTCGACTGCCGCTTCAAGACTTGGATGGCGAACGAATCCTCGTCACCCCGGAATCCCTCACCTCGGTCTATCTGCTCCGGCTCCTGCTCCAGCAAAGCTATGGTGTCCGCCCGGTCTACCTTCGGAAGGAGGTCCCCGAGGAGTTTCCGGCGGGGGTCGCCGCGGGTCTCTATATCGGGGATCCGGCGTTGCGGGCGGGTCATGCGCGCCGATACCCTCATTGCCTCGACCTGGGGCAGGGGTGGAAAGATCTCACCGGTCTGCCATTCGTTTTTGCCCTCTGGGCGGTCCGGGAGGAGTTTTACCGGGCGAATCCCGAGCCCACACGGCGACTGCATCGCGCGCTGCTCGCGTCGAAGGCGTATAGTCTGGGCAGGGTCGAAGCCCTCAGTGCCGCGGTCCATGACCGGGTCGGCATCAGTGAAAAGGCCTGCCTGAACTATTTTCGCAAGCAGCTCTCCTTTGATCTCACGCCGAGGCACCTGGAGGGGCTTGAACAGTTCCTCCAGAGCCCGGAACTCGACGGACTCGTCAGCCGTCCGGTTCCCTGGCGGTTCGTGGAGATGGGATGACGAAGCCTGAGGCTGTCCGGCGAGTCGAACTCCTCATCTTTGACCTGGACGGGACGCTGGCCGATACGCGGGCTGACCTCACGGCGGCAGTCAACCACGCCCTAAAGGAGCTGGCACTTCCCCCACTCTCCATGGACCAGGTCTGCCGGTACGTCGGCGATGGCCTGCAGACTCTCCTGAGCCGGGCGCTCGGAATACCCAACGGCGACCTTCTGGAGAACGCGGTGAGGCTCTTTCGAGACTATTACGGACTGCACCTCCTTGATCGGACCCGGCTCTATTCCGGGGTCCGGGAGACCCTCGATCATTTCCGCGGGAAGCGAAAGGCCATCGTGACCAACAAGCCGCTCGCCTTCAGCGAGCGCATCCTCGCAGGCCTCGAGATCGAGAGCCACTTCGAGGTCGTCCTCGGCGGCGACAGCACGGTTCAGCGCAAGCCGCATCCGGAGCCTGCCCTCAAGGTCCTGACCCTCACCGGAGTCGATCCCCGGCTGGCCGCCATGGTCGGCGACAGCCCCGCCGACATCGAGATGGCGCAACAGGCCGGGGTCTATAGCGTCGGCGTGACATACGGCCTACGATCCGCCGCGGAGGTACGGGCGGCGGGGCCGGATCTGCTGCTCGATGATCTCACGCAGCTCCGTGATCATCTGCTCTGACGGCCACCGACGTCGCCCCGGGGTTCAGATTCGGCTCGGGAATTGATCCGACTGATCGGGAATCGCAATCGGCTCGTGCATGATCCCAGGGGGGAGAGCCCGCGCTGTTTCAGGGATTGCCAGCATACGTGGCCAGCCTCGAAAACTTTGTGCAAGTCGTGCGAGCAAAATTCCAGCTGTGAAGCCTGATGTCGGTGTACCTCAGCGCTATCCTGATCGGCTTGTTGCATGGTGTGGAGCCGGGGCACGGCTGGCCCGTGGCCGTTGCGTATTCGCTCCAACGGGAACAGCGGACCTGGTTTGGCCTGATTACCTCCAGCATCCTTGCCTTTTTTCATCTCATCTCTTCCCTCGCGGTGGTGGTCGTTTTCCTGCTCGTCAACCGGGCCGTGGATTTCTCGTCGTTACCCTTTATTCGGTATGGGGTGGTCCTTCTGCTTCTCTACATGGCCTACCGGGCCTACGCTGAGCACCATCGCCACGGACATGGACACAGCCATGCCCACCACCATCATCCGCATGATCACCCACATACCCACGCTTCCGGCCAGGGCGGGAGGAGGCTGGAATCTCTCTGGGACATGGCGGTCTTTGCCTTTCTCCTGGGATTTGTCCACGAGGAAGAGTTCGCCCTCCTCGCCCTCTGTCTTGGCGGGGTCCAGTGTGTGTCGCTTATGTTGGCCTACGCGCTCGCCGTGAGCGTTGCCCTGATCGGCGTGACGCTCCTGGCCATTCAGGGCTATCACCTGATCGAGGCTCGGTTACGGAAACATCAGGAGTACATTCCCAACGCCATGGCGGGCCTTTTCGTCCTCATGGCGATCCTGTATCTGTTCCGCCTCCTCTAGGCAATCTGAGCCAGCCGTCCTGCTTCATCTCACTTCCCTCCGTAGTCTGGGTTCTGAGCCTGGCTGCGAAAGTCAATCGGGTCTGACAGCCGCCTGGCAGGAGGAGGGGGAGGAAGGGTGTGACGGGCTTTATCCTCGAAAGAGGAGGAGACCGGCGATGCCAGCCGCAGCGATGATTACCGGTTCAGGGATTTTGAATCGCCATACGACGACGAGAGCGATCAGGGCAATGAGCAGGGTAGGAATGTCAAAGATGGCCCGACGCCCGAGGACAACGCACGCGCCCGCGATGGCGCCGGTCGCTGCCGCGGTCACCCCCTCGACGAAGGCCTTCACCTGCGGGTTGGCGCCATGGCGCTTGAACCAGGGCGAGGGGATGATCACGAAGAGATAAACCGGCATGAAGACGCCGATGGCAGCCAGCGTCGCTCCCATGAGCCCTCCAACGAGATAGCCGATGAAGCCGACGGTGATTACCACGGGTCCCGGGGTGATCATCGCAACCGCTACCGCATCCAGGAACTGGCGATCGTCAAGCCAGCCGTAGTGCTGCACTACTCCCCCGTACAGGAACGGAACGATGGCCAGACCGCTACCGAAAACAAAGGCACCCGCCTTGGTGAAGAACCAGAAGACCTGCCAGATGGTGTCCAGGGCTGCTGGTCCCCGCAGGCCCTCCGTCAGTGAAAGCCAGGGCGCGATGCTCAGGTGGACTCCCCAATGCCGGACCCGGTTCAACAGTCTTTCAGGTGGCGCCTTGACGGCGAGAGCCACGACCCCGCCGAGGAGAAAGAGCCATACGATCTCTTCCTCGGCCCACGCGGTAGTGAGCGCCAGGACACCAAAGATGATCCACAGTAAGATGTCTCCCTTTATCGTGATGCGGGTCAGCTTGTAAGCGGCACGGACAATGATCCCAATGACCGCGGCGCCGATGCCGTAGAAGAGAGCGCGCATCCACCAGAGACCGCCGTACTGGAGGTAAAGGATGCCCAGGGCGACCACCATGAGGAAGGAGGGCAGAATGAAGGCGACACCCACAAGGGTCGCCCCGAATATGCCTCCCCGCACGTACCCGAGGTAGATGGCAAGCTGGGCGGCTAAGGGACCGGGGGCGAGCTGGGCCAGGGCGAGGCCAACCTGATAGTCCTCTTCGCTCGTCCATCTGCGTCGCTCCACCAGATCGCGCTGCATGTACCCAGCGAGGGCGATGGGTCCGCCAAAGCCCAGCGCCCCAAGGTACAGAAAGTACAGGAGGAACCTCCAGAAGGGCACGTCAATGACACCTGAGCCAGTCTTTGTTCCCTGATCGTTTTGATCCACCCTGTCTCCCCGGTCTCATGGGCGACGCGTGTCCTAGCCTCCCGAGCTTTATGGCGTAATCAAATGCGTTCCCTTTCGGGGTGTCAAGGCCTTTTGGGGAGGGGACGACCCACCAGCACGAATTCGCTTGGCGGAGGAGACCATTTTTGGTAGTTTTCATCTCCTCGCGAATAGACTGCGTTGCATGGCCGATATGATGCCCGAAGGCATCGCGCTGAACCTTGATAGCCTGACGGGAGTAGGAAAACCAGCCTTTGGGAGACCGACATCTGTGGCGCCGCAGCCCTGGGAAGGTAAGGTCCATATCGGGTCGACTAGCAGAGATGGAGGCCCGTTTGCCCGTCTGGCCGAGGACGTCCGAAGGGGTTTGACCCGGATCCCCAAGGAGCTGCCGCCGAAGTACTTCTATGACACGCGGGGCTCAGAGCTGTTCGAGCAGATCTGCGAGCTGCCTGAGTACTACCTGACCCGGACGGAGCGCGCTGTGCTCGCACGGATCGCCGGTGAAGTCGTTGCGTCCGTTCGGCCCACCACCCTCGTTGAATTCGGGTCTGGAAGCGGTCGCAAGACCCGCGTCCTCCTTGACGCAATGGCGCGCCGTGAACTCCTGGATTGTTATGTCCCGATCGATCTGAACGAAGATGTGCTCCGGCAGGTCGCGCATACGCTCAGTGAGAGCTATCCGGGATTGCGCACCCACGCCGTGATCGGTGACTTCGAACAACCGATAGAGATCCTCCCGACCGGGGGACCCAGGCTGGTCGCCTTTCTGGGCAGCACCATCGGGAACCTCACCCACGATGGGGCCATCGGCTTTCTCCGCAACGTGGCCCGCCTGCTCGCTCCGGAGGATCGATTCTTGCTCGGCACGGATCTCGTCAAGGACGTGAGGGTTCTAGAGCGGGCGTACAATGATGCCGCCGGCGTCACCGCCGCCTTCAATCGGAACATTCTTTCTGTGATCAACAAGCACTTGGACGGCCATTTCGAGCCGAATCGCTTCGAGCATCTCGCCTTTTACAACAAGGAAGACTCGCGGATCGAAATGCATCTGGTCGCTCGTCAGTCGCATCAGGTCTCCATCGATGCCATCGATTTCACGGTGGAGTTTGCGAGGGGTGAATCGATCCGGACGGAGATCAGCTGCAAATATACACGGGCGATGGTTGAGGGAATGCTCGCAGAGGCCGGCCTTCGCTTGGTCCGATGGGATACGGATAGGGATCGCCTGTTTGCCCTTTCGCTTTCCACCCTCCTGCATTAAAATCATCGTCTCACGGTGCACGTGGTCGTTTCTCGCAGAAACCACCCTGTGTCGAGGTGTTCAAGCGGTCCGAGACGTGGAGATGTGTATGAGGGGACACTCCGGGATCACTGCCGCCGAGCTGGCCAAAATCTTGATCGATGCGCGTGCACGGACCCTCGCGCTGGTCTCGGATCTCACCGACGAGCAGTTGATGGGGCCTCGCCTGCCGATCGTGAACCCTCTGCTCTGGGAGATCGGGCACGTGGCCTGGTTCCAGGAGAAGTGGGTCTTGCGCCATCGGGGCAAGGAGAAACCCATTCGCGAGGATGGTGATGTACTTTATGACTCGGCCCGTGTGCCCCATGACAGCCGGTGGGACCTGCCCCTTCCGTCCAGAGACGAAACCGTGGCGTACATGCAGCAGGTAATGAACCGGATCATCGAGCGGCTCGGTACGATCGAGTTGGACCGGGAGGAGATGTACTTCCATTACCTGGCCGTCTTCCATGAAGACATGCACGATGAAGCGTTTACATATACGCGGCAGACCCTGGGGTACCCACGTCCCCCCCTCACCGCCCTTCCCGAAGGGGCCCGTGATGGCCAGACCAGTGGCGGGCCGCTGCCGGGGGATATGGAGATCCCCGGAGGGACGTTCCTCCTCGGGGCGACACCGGATCTCCCCTTTGTCTTCGACAATGAAAAATGGGCCCATCCCGCCGTGATCCGGCCTTTTTGCATCGCGCGCGCGCCGGTCACCAACGTTGAGTTCGCGGCCTTTGTGGAGGACAAAGGATATCTGAGGCGGGAGTGCTGGCGTGATGAGGGGTGGGTGTGGCGTGAGCAGGCCAGGGCCGAGCATCCGCTCTACTGGCATCGCGAGGCCGGGGGGCGTTGGTACCGTCGGCGCTATGACGAACTCGTTCCACTGGAGGAACATCACCCCGTCATTCACGTCAACTGGTACGAGGCCGAGGCCTACTGTCGTTGGGCGGGCCGGCGATTTCCAACCGAGGCCGAGTGGGAAGTGGCGGCCAGCGGCGAGCCATCGCCCGACCGCTGGACAGTCGGGGGAGGCAAGCGAACCTTCCCGTGGGGCGAAGACCCGCCGTCCCCCGCAGTGGCCAACCTGGACGCCCGTGCCGGGGGGTGCATCGATGTCGGCGCCCTGGCCGCCGGCGAGAGCGCCTTTGGGTGTCGTCAGATGGTCGGCAACGTGTGGGAGTGGACGAACACCGCCTTCGGACCCTATCCCGGCTTCGTGCCCGACCCCTACAAGGAATATTCGGAACCGTGGTTCGGAACGCGCAGGGTGCTGCGCGGGGGATGTTGGGCGACCCGCTCCCGCCTCATCCGCAATACCTGGCGGAATTTCTATACACCCGACCGGCGTGACGTCCTGGCGGGCTTTCGCACCTGCGCACCCTGAGGAGTTCGCCAGAGGCCGTCAGACAACGTTCGCGCTTCTCCTTACTGGATGGCACAGATCGCGCTCGAAAAGGTTAGCAGGGTCTACGGCGACGAGAAGGCCCTTCAGGATATCGATCTCACCTTCACGGATGACGTGACCACCGCGGTGGTCGGCCCGAGCGGCAGCGGGAAATCGACGCTGCTACAAGTGATCAACGGGCTGGTCAGGCCGAGCCACGGCACGGTGTTCGTTTTCGGGGAGCCCATCGACTATGCGCGCCTGCCCGAACTTCGCTTGCGGATCGGGTATGCGGTCCAGGGGACCGGGCTTTTCCCTCATCTCACGGTTGAGGAAAACATCACACTCCTCGCGCGCCTGGCTCAATGGGACGTGGAGCACATCAAGGCCCGGACCGAGGAACTGATGCGGCTGGTGAATCTGCCGTCCTCCTTCGCCCGGCGCTACCCGCACGAGCTGAGCGGGGGGCAGCAGCAGCGGGTGGGACTCTGTCGCGCCATGGTCTTGAATCCCCGGATCTTTCTCCTCGATGAGCCCTTCGGAGCCCTGGACCCTATCACGCGCAACGAAATCCAGCGGGAGTTTCTGCATCTGCAACA
>JAKEGQ010000271.1 GCA_022615475.1 Candidatus Methylomirabilota bacterium
CGGTACGCATGACGGGGCACCGAGGTGAAGTTACAGGTCACGAGCACGATATCGTCCGTCGATCGCCCCTTCCGGATCAGGCTGATGACACTCGACTCGGCGTCATTGCAGTCGATCCACTCGAAGCCCGCTGGGTCGCAGTCGAGCTCATAGAGTGCCGGCTCGCTCCGGTAGAACCGATTCAGGTCCGCCACCCATCGCCGAAGCCCGGCATGCGGGGGATATGGGAGTACATCCCACTGAAGGCTGTCGTCGTGGGCCCACTCCCGCCACTGCCCGAACTCTCCACCCATGAAGAGGAGCTTCTTGGCCGCCTGGGCAAACATGTATCCGAAGAGCAACCGCAGATTGGCGAACTTCTGCCAGTCGTCGCCGGACATTTTGCCCAGGAGCGACCCCTTGCCATACACCACCTCATCGTGGGACAGGGGAAGAACAAAGTTCTCGTGAAAGGCGTACAGCATCCGAAAAGTCAATTTATTGTGATGGTACTTTCGGAAGATGGGATCCAGTGCCATGTACTGAAGGGTGTCGTGCATCCACCCCATGTCCCACTTCAGACCGAATCCGAGCCCCCCCACATGGGTCGGGCGGGACACCATCGGCCAGGCCGTGGACTCCTCGGCGATCGTCTGGACATCAGGCTGGCTCTTGTAGACCTCTTCATTGAACCGCCGGAGAAAGCTGATGGCCTCGAGATTCTCGCGCCCTCCATACAGATTGGGGATCCACTCCCCCTCTCGCCGGGAGTAGTCCAGGTAGAGCATGGAGGCGACCGCATCCACCCGCAGGCCGTCCGCGTGGTACCTGTCCAGCCAGAAGAGGGCACTACTGAGGAGGAAGCTCTGCACCTCTTTCCGTCCGTAGTTGAAGACAAGGGTATTCCAGTCAGGGTGAACGCCCTGGCGGGGATCCGCATGTTCGTAGAGGTGCGTTCCATCGAAATAGCCGAGCCCGTGCTCATCCGCTGGAAAGTGCGAAGGGACCCAGTCCAGGATCACGCCGATGCCGTGCCGGTGCAGACAATCGATCAGATACATCAGGTCCTGCGGGGTACCGTAGTTGCCCGAGGGCGCGAAGTACCCCGTCGTCTGGTACCCCCAGGAGCCGAAGAATGGATGATCCATCACCGGCAGGAACTCCACATGGGTGAAGCCCGTCTGCGCGACATACTCGGCCAACTGGGGAGCCAGCTCCCGATAACTCAGGGAGCGGTTCCCCTCCTCTGGCACCCGTCTCCACGACCCGACGTGCACTTCGTAGATGGAGATAGGGGCGTCCAGAGCGTTGCGCCTGCGTCGCACCGCCATCCATTCCTCGTCACCCCAGGTGTACTCCGTATCCCAGACGATCGAAGCCGTCTTGGGGGGGATCTCGTTGAACAGGGCGAACGGATCGGCCTTATCCACCCGATAACCGTTGAACCGGGAGCCGATATGATACTTGTAGAGGGTGCCCTTGCCTACGCCGGGGACGAAACCCTCCCAGATCCCCGACGTCCCCCTGGGGCGCAGCGCGTGGCTCGCCTTGTCCCAATCATTGAAGCTTCCCGCCACGCACACCCGCTCGGCGTCGGGGGCCCAGACGGCAAAATAGGTCCCGCCGGTTCCGTCGACCGTCATGGGGTGGGCCCCCAACTTCTCGTAGAGGCGAAAATGGTTCCCCTCGTTGAAGAGGTAGAGGTCATCATCGGAGAGCCGAGTCACCTCATACGAGACCGCCGGTGGAGTCATCCACTGTGGTCCTTTATGCTGGAGAAATGCCTTTTCCGTCACGCCACCTCGCAGACAGAGTTGAAGCCTCCATGCGGGTTTGGCACCCGGTTGGGGTTACGCGGGTCCTCCCGCCACTCCCCATCCACAATGAACATGTACTCGTACCTGCCGGGCTTCAGGCGCAGCGTCACCCTCCACAGCCCATCCTTCCCCTTCCGGAGCGGGTGGGCCTGGAGATCCCAATGGTTGAAGTCTCCCACCACGCTGACGGCGTTTGCCTCCGTCGCCGTCCACTGAAAAGAGACCGGTCTGGCCTTTGGCTGGGCAGGCTTCCTGGCCCCTCCGGCACTCGCGACCTTTTTCCGTCCACCGTCTTGCCTTGCCATCTTCGTTCTCCCTGCGTGCCTCTGCCTTTCGAACGACGCCGCTCGTGAACCCTTCCCTCGCCTCCACAGATCATTGATCGCCCGCAATGGATCAAGCACGGCGGGCATCTCCTGAAAGGCCTCAGAGGTGTACCGGGCCTTCCGTTGCCAGTTGGGCCGTTCGTCACGGGTGCCGGGGACGTTCTGCGGCTCCCGCTCGAGCCACAGATCCTCCAGGTTGACCAACACCACTGGGGCCGGGCTCGCGCTCAAGAAAGAGAGGCACCCCTTGAGGAGGGCTGGCAATCCCTGCGAACCGCCCGTGAGCCACCCCTCACGTTGGAGAAAGTTCTCGAGGGCGTGGTGAAGGCCCTGCCGACTCTTCTGTTCGATCTCCGCTGCCGTCGGACTGAGGAGCCCCAGTCGAAGCCGGTCCGCGATGTCCAGGCCCTCCCAGTACCCGGCGAAGGGA
>JAKEGQ010000272.1 GCA_022615475.1 Candidatus Methylomirabilota bacterium
CCGCCCTCAACGACCTGCGCTTGGCGCCTGGAGGGATGACCAGCGGGTTAACGCTCTATTAGATATATACCCCGTGGAGGGGAGAAATGACGCGGAAACTTAGACCCAGGATGGATCGTCGAGTCTGTCCTGGCCTTCCCACGGAATCCCTTCTTCCCAGTCGAACCTGTCGCACCATTCAACGAGCCTCTTGATGTATCCTTGGGCGACAGAATCGCACTTTCCGGGAAGGAACAGGGTCTGCCATGCGTAGGTGATCTGGTTCGCCCTCCGGCCTGCCGCCACGCAGGACCGATAGATGCAGGCGTCGATGGATCCGTACTTGGGTCTTCCGTCCGCGCAGTGCTGCTGCAAGCAGTAGCGAAGCGCCAAGTTGGACAAGCCGGGATCGAGCGCCTTATTCTCGTTGTTGAAGAGGATTAGAAGGCCAAGGGAATCGGGCAGGGTGTTGTCCTCCTTGGTGTGCTGGATCTGAGAGTTCGCCTTCGTAAACGCGCGAACTAACGCGGAGTCGGCCTTCTTGATGGCCTCTAGTACCAGCTTTGGATAATCTGGCTGTGACCTGAAGATCCCGTTGAACGACATGCTCCCCAGGAGGACAAGGTTTCGTTGCTTCATCAGCATGTCGGCAAGCAGCTGTAGCTTCGAGGTCATGTCTTCGTCGAAGCACTTTAGCTCGGCGATGATCCCTTTATGCCGGAAGAAGTAGTCTGCCTGCTGCCGGCCCTCCCGGTGCTTGCCCCGATCTCGCGGGATTCGTTCGCACTCTGGCAGTGAATCGACGAACCGACTGAAGTCCTTTTCCGTCATTCGTCGGATCATCATTGCGACAGTCCTGCTTTTTCCATCTCAACCTCGAGCACCCAGCAGCCGTCCGTCGCTTCGAAGAGGCCCGCGAGGCACTCGCGGATAACTTTGAAGCCAAGCCTCTCGAATACCGGGTCATGCCCGTTTCCTTTACCGCGTACAGCCGAAGCGCGGCGCAACCACCTTCTCGGGCCAGTTCCGCGACGCGGCGGACGAGCAGCAGCGCGATACCCCGGCGGCGATGGTCCTCGCGCACGACCAGGCCCTGAATCCTCATGACCCCGCTGTCTGCGTAGTACTCCACCGTGCCTGCACTTCCCCTTCGGATACCGCCACGAGGCGTGTCAGCCCTTTCGCGAGTTTTGCTTTCCCGGCTATCGCTTCCGGCGTCGGACGATAGAACTTTCGCAGGAAAGCCGTCATTTGTTCATCGATGACGCGCAATCCAACCTCGTCCCAATGCATTGCATAACGGATCGTGATCATTGCGCTATTCTCGTGAAGTCACCCTCTCTTCTGCAAAGGCTGAATATCCACGGAACTCACTTTGAGTCGGTACCGAGATCTCCCGCCGGACAGGCTGTCACTTCTAGATGATAGCTTTTCAATTTGGGAACCGCATTCCCGCCTTCGGCCACCCACTCCTTCCCCCCGAATACCAGGGTCTTCTTATTGCCGAGTTCCAGAGTCGCCTCCCGCCGCTCGTTCAAGACCATCAATGCAGCAGAAATTTCAACAGGACCGAGCATGACCTTCGCTGATTGGTCCGTTGCCGGCTGCCGAACAGTTTCCTTCAAAGGCACCCAGCGGACATAGCTGTAGACCGGGTCCTCCTGGTTCATCGAAATGAGGAGGTCGACCACGACCTTTTGGCCATCTCGCCTGAGCAAGCGCATCCAGAGCCTTTTTCCTATATACGCAGGCGAGGACATGCCCTCCGAAATTGTGGTTCCACTTTCAGCATTCGTTCTCAACGCGGAAGCATAGCGGATCGATTCCCCTGCAAAGAACGTAGCCGGACTTCCATCACTCGGCAGCCTGATAGAAGCCTTGAAGCACTCCTTGAAAGCGCGGTCCGGTTGGGGTTCCAGCAACTTCGCAGTGATTTCTACGGGTCCCCGCTCCCTCTGGGTGGTCTCTGCCTCAACCTGGGGCGCCGCAGGCGTGGGGGGAAGGAACACTTTTCGGACGTATTCTTCCTCGAACTTCTCGAACGGTTCATCACTCTTGACGACTTTTGTTCTCAACGACGACTCTCCGCAACCCCAGGAAAGGAGTGCTGCGAGATCGAGAAATCTAAGCTTCCTCAACATCTCCATGTTCACCTCTCTTCTTTTCCTTAATTCAAGGATTCCCTGAGTTCCCGAAGGATGGCAGGCGGGTCTTTCTCATTTGCGCTTCTCACCATATCAGCCCAACCTGAGAGCTTTCTGTCTTCGGGAGTAGAGTAGTTCTTCATGATGTGGAACTGATAGGCCAATTTTCGCAGTTCCTTGTCATCTTCCTTATCGAATAAAATCTTGTAGGCCACTAGCGTGAAGCCGGGGTCGCCTTTCAGCGCGTGCATCTCGAACACGCGCCGCCGGTTCACCGGGTCTTCCTTCTTGTCCAGTAGAAAATCGGAAATGTATTCGCGGACTTCAGGGCGCTCCCAGTAGACTCCGGATAGAAGGCCCAGGATCGCCTTGAAGTGTAACGCCCTGTGGTCCTGGGTTGCTCTTAGGAATCGGACCAGATTGACGATCATCTCCCCCGACAGACCGTAGTCCCCAGTCCCTCCATGAGTTTCCTCCCAGATGCTGAAGTGAAGGTCCGTGGACGAGGATTCTCCAGGCCCGATGGGGGACCAACAGATTGGGTTGCTGGCATTGGTCGCGATAGCGCAGGCCACGATATCCTTGATCATGCAGTCTCTCTCGGTGACGAGAAGATCGCATAGCACGCTCAGGATGTCCCGGCCAGCCACGGATATCCCGGTCGCTTCATTGTGAAGATCCAAGTACCTGTGGATCTCGTCCTCCCCGTCACGAGGGATCGTCTCCGTGATCCGGTGAGGACAAACGCCCTCCACATAGGGGAATAGGATCTCGTACGTACAGGGGTGCCATCGCCTCGTGGCGGCTTCATGAAGTGCCTTCCGGAGGGCCTCCTTTTCCGGTTTTCCTGCGACTTCCCTGTACACCGCCAGGAACTCATTGAACAAGACTGGATCCCCGTAGATCATCCGGAGCAGGTCCGCTTCTATCCGATCCATCTTGACCAGGAAGAACAGCCCATCTATCCTGGTGATCACGTTGTCCTGCACGCATTTCCGGGCCCCCTCGTCCTTCAACGCCTCCTCGATCCCGTCGATCCTTTCCCGTAGATCGACCAAACTGAACTTCTGCTCGGGCGCATTGCAGCCGAGGAGAAAAAAGAAGAAGTTGCAGAGGGCGATCCAACTCGCGACGTGAGATTGATGCGCCCAACGGTTCGGAGGCTGGATTCCATCCATCTCTGGTCCTCCCAGGTTCCAAGGAAAAATATGGTGCCTTCTTCATTCATCCCCATTCTACTAGAGGGGAACCTCGTCTAGTTGGGTATCGTGTGGGTTTCTTGCCGGGCCCCCAGTGAGTTTTCAACCGATAGGCCATGGCTCGCCAAGGGCCGATACCCCTTCCGCAACGGGTCATCTCCGGGTCGCCGATCCGAAAGGCGGCCGACCCCTTGGCTGCCGGCTTCGAGGTCACACCGTGAGGAGATCTCCGGGCAGACCGCGAGTGTCGTTGTAGGTCACGAGCCTAATCTGGCCGGCTTTGTCAAAGGCCACCCGCGAGATGCTGGCGTTTTGAATCAGGTCGAATCGGATCCACTCTGTGGGGGCCTTCACGAAGGATCTAGCCACGAGGTAGCGGATCACGTTCCCGTGAGTCACGAGGAGCACGTGGCCACGCTCCGGTTCCGGCGAGAAGTACCGCCCATAGGCTCTCTCGAGGGCCTCTAACGACTTCTCCATCATCTCGCGGGACACCCTTGAAAACATGGGGTGATCGGGGGGCAGGGGCGGGATGCATTCGTTGAGGTCCGGATCCTTCTCGATCGAGGGGATGCCGAGCCCTCCGGCAAGGATCTCGCCTGTCTCGACCGCCCTGGGCATGGCGCTCGTCACGATCCTCCCGAGGGCGAAGCCCGAGAGGATGTCACCTAGGTTCCGGGTCTGCCTCAGGCCCGTCTCCGAGAGGCCTTTATCTGCGGATCCCCCGGCCTGGGCCGTCGAGTGACCGTGGCGGACGAGGTTCACAATCCTCCCGTACCGGTTCTCATAGGTCATCCATTCCTCCCGATTGCTGGCGAGCCTTCGAACCGCTCTCGTCTGCAGGTTTCACGCATCACTGCCGTCGCTGTCCACGAATCACCTTCGCTCCATGGCTGCTCCATTCCATGATGATACGACGCATCCGGCTTCCAGGCGACCGAGATCGCTGCTCGGCTGTGAACCTCCAGCGGAGTCCTTGCCGGGGAGACCATCCGCTTCTTTGAGACCGGGTTGAGGATGCCCTGCTTCCATGTTTTTCGGGGCGAGCCGCCGGAGGCCCGTGCAAGTTCGATCCCGGTTGCCCTCGGCCCCGGTCGTCTCCCCTGTACTAACCCGGGCAAAGTTATAAACCAGAGAATCGGAGAGTTTTGGTCAACCCCGTTGGCACCCCGAGAGCAACCGGGCCGGTTGCTCTCGGGGGTGCGACTCTCGGCATCGAACTGGAGAAAGCGGGGTCTTGGCCCCCTGGCGCGTAACGCTGTACCCGCAACGGGTTACGGGCGTGCGCGAAAAGCGGCGGAAAGGGCACCGCGCTAACCCCCGGAGGGCTTGGCGTTCGATGCCGGAACCAGTGGCTCCCCGATCGGGCACCGAACCTGCGGCCTTCCGGTTAGTGCTGTTGCACATGGCGGCCGACACGATTCACGGCTCGCGGCTCAGCGCCTGCGCCGCCCGCAGGCGCCGCCCGTGGCGTCGGCCGGCTCGCTCAGACCGCCGACCACGGGCCGGAAGCGCGTGAAAATAAAACGCGGGCCTCGCGGCCCGCGTTTCGTGATTTCAACCCGTCCGGCCCCGGGCCGGTTCATCGGCCCGGCTTCTTCTTCTCGAGTTCCTTGACCTTCGCCTTGAGGGTCTCGATCTCCTTGGCCAGTTTCGCGGCCTCGTCGGTCTTGGCGGCGAGCTCGGTCCTGAGTCCGGAGACCTGGCCGGAGAGCGCCTGTGCCTCCGCCTTCGCCTTCTCGACCTCCTCCGCCGACCTCGCGGCCGCGGCTTCCATGTCCGCCTTCAGCGAGGAGCCCTCCTGCTCGGCCGCGTCGAGCTTGGCCCGGAGTTCGTCCTTCTCCGCGATGGCGGTCTCGAGCGCCTTCGCACTCTCCGCCACCTTCGCTGTGAGCTCGGTGGCGGCGCCGCCCGCCTGCTCCAGCTCGGCCAGCTTGGCCGCGAGGTCCGCCTTCATCTGGGCGATCGCCGTGTTGGCGTCGTCGCGCTCCTTGGTCGTGGCCGCCAGGGACTGGTTGGCCTTGTCGAGGTTCGCCTTCAGGTCGCCGTTGTCCTTCTTCAGGAGGTCGAACTCCTCCTGGCTGGGCCCGCAGCCCGCCAGGAACCCGAGCAGGGCGACCACCGCCAGGCACATCGCAGGTTTCATAACTCCTCCTCTAGG
>JAKEGQ010000273.1 GCA_022615475.1 Candidatus Methylomirabilota bacterium
GATGGTAGAGGGGTCGGTGAAGAGAATTGACCCTGCACAGCGTTTAGTGGTCATCGCCACCGAGGAGGGGAAGGAGGTTACCCTTCATCTCGGGAAAGAGAGCAACATCGAAGTCCCGGAGCTTGCTTCTGGAGGCTTCATCACCGGTAGCTTTGAATACCTGAAAGAGGGCTACTGGGTCGAAGCGAAGTTCACCGAAGGGGACGGTGTCTGTCATTGTAGCTCATTGAGCTGTCGCAGTTAAGGAAAGGAAGGGGGCTATGCGCGAAGGGAAGGAAAGCCCGGAAGTTCAAGGCGGGAGGAGGAGCTTCCTGAAGGGGCTCCTGACGGGAGCAGGGGTCGCCGTCGCCCTTGGGATGGGTCCGAAAAAGGCCGCGGCCCAGAAGAAACCGGGGGTCCCCGATCCGATCCTCTACCGCCGGACAGAAGAGGTCGAGAAGTACTACCGGACCCTTTACAGGTAGGAGGTGTGGGGATGACGCTACGGAGAGTTCGAGTAAGCGAAACGCTCCGAACTTCCCCGGTCGCGACGCTGAACCCCTTGATGGACCGCCGGAAGTTTCTGAAGTCGGCTGGGGTCGGGCTCGGCGTGGGGGCAGCCGGCTCGCTGGTATCCAGCCCCATCTTCCGGGAGGCCTCCGCGAAAGCCGAGCCGCCCAAGCTTGAGCAATACAAGACCATCTGCACCAACTGCGCGGTCGGGTGCGGGTTCATCGCTGAGGTTAAGGACGGCGTCTGGGTGAGCCAGGAGCCTTGGTTCGAGCACCCCATTAACCAGGGGAGCCTGTGTGCCAAGGGGGCCGCGGCCCGCTCGAAGGTGGTGAGCGAAAAGCGGCTCCGCTACCCGATGAAGCTCGTGGGCGGAAAGTGGCAGCGGATTAGCTGGGACCAGGGCATGTCCGAGATCACCGCCAAGCTCCAGGACGTCCGGAAGAAGCACGGGCCAGACGCGCTCCACTTCAACTTCTCCGCCCACCAGTCGAACGAGAACGGCTTTGCCGTCCGCAAGTGGGCGGCGATGTGGGGGACCAATAACGTCGACTTCCAGGCCCGTATATGACACTCGACCACTGTGGCCGGTCTGGCCCAAGTGTTCGGGTTCGGGGCAATGACCAACCATCAGAACGATATCCGGAACAGCCGGAGCGTGATGATCATCGGCATGAATCCGGCTGAGAACCACCCCATCTCCATGCAGCACATCCTGACCGCCAAGGAGGTCAACCGGGCGGTCATCATCTCGGTGGACCCGCGCTTCACCAAAACCTCTGCCTTCGCCAACATCTATTGCCGGCTCCGCTCGGGGACCGATATTCCGTTCATCTACGGGCTGATCAATATCATCCTGGCCAACGGCTGGGAAGACAAGAAGATGGTCAACGAGCGCACCTACGACTTTGAAGCGCTGAAGGCCGAGGTGGCTAAGTTCGACGCGGCTACCGTCGCGGACATCACCGGGGTGTCCAAAGAGCAGCTGTTCCAGGTGGCGAAGGCTATGGCCGATAACCGCCCCGGCACTGTCATCTGGGCCATGGGCGGCACCCAGCACAGCAACGGGACCGCCGTGGTGCGAACTTACTGTCACCTCCAGCTCGTCCTGGGGAACATGGGGAGGCCGGGCGGCGGATGTGACGTGTTCCGGGGTCACGACAGCATCCAGGGCGTCACCGACATCGGTGGCGGCCCCGAGACGCTCCCCGGCTACTACGGGATCGCGGAGACGGCCTGGAAGCACTGGTCCAAAGTCTGGGACGTCCCCTACGAGTGGATGTTGTCCCGCTTCAAGAGCAAAGAGATGATGGAAAAGCCGGGCTTTACCGTGGCCCGGTGGTACGAGGGGGTGTTGCTCGATCCGAAGGAGCTCGGCCAGGACACTAACATCAAGGCGGTGTTCTTCATGGGGCACTCGACCAACTCGATGTCGCAGATGGACCGCGTCAAGAGGGCGCTAGAGAAGGTCGAGCTGATCGTGGACTTCGACCCCTTTGTCACCAACACCGCGGTCCTGCCTGACAGAACGGACGGGATCTATGTCATGCCGGCGGCCACGAACTACGAGCAGTGGTGCAGTTCCACCAACACCAACCGCGATCTCCAGTGGCGGCAGAGGGTGGTGGATCCGGTCTTTGAGGCCCGGACGGACCTAGCCATCCTGATCGACCTGGCCGAGCGGCTCGGATTCAAGAAGCAGTTCATCAAGAACATGAAGGGTAGCTGGAAGGGCGTGCCTGCCAGCATGAAGGAGGTCAAGGCGCTGCCGGAGCAGACGATCGATGACGTGCTGCGCGAGGTCAACATGGGTACTCTCTCGATCGGCTACATCGGGCAGACGCCCGAGCGCCTCAAGCGGCAGCAGCAATGGGCCCATGTTTTTGACATCAAGACCAAGAAAGCGGTGGGCGGCCCGGTGGACGGCGAGCAGTGGGGCCTGCCGTGGCCTTGCTGGCACGACAAGCACCCCGGCACCTCGATCCTCTACCGGACGGACATCCCCGTCGCCCAGGGTGGCTCCGGATTCCGTGCGCTCTGGGGCCCCAAGGCGCCCGACGGCCAGACCATGCTGGCGGCGGAGGGGTCGGCGCCGGCCGGTGGTCCGAACGCCGGCTATCCCGCCCAAAAAGAGTACGCCACCGACCTGACGAGGGGGGCTATCAAGGAGGCCATGGCCGAGGGGCGGCATCCATACGGCAACGGCCGGGCCCGGTTCAACTCCTGGAACATCCCAGATCCGGTGCCCACGCACCGCGAGCCTATCCACAGCCCGCGGCCGGACCTGATCGCCAAGTGGCCGACCTACGACGACGTGAAGGAGCACTACCGCGTCCCGCAGCCATACAAGAGCATGCAGAAGCCCGAGTGGGCGAAACAGTACCCCATCGTCCTCACCACGGGCCGGATCGTCGAACTCGAGGGGGGCAGCGCCGCGGAGCGGGCCGACTGGTGGCTGGTCGAACTAAACCCCGAGATGTACGTCGAGATCCACCCCAAGCTGGCCAATGATCACGGGATCAAGAATGGCGACTGGGTGTGGATCGAGTCACCAGAGGACATGGACGGCAAGCCAAGCCGCATCAAGGTCAAGGCCAAGGTCACCAAGCGCGTCGGTCCCGATACCGTCTTCCTCCCCTACCACTGGGGCGGTGTGTTCGAGGGCAAGTCGCTCGCTTCCAAGTACCCGGAGGGGACGGCGCCTTACAGCGTCGGTGAGTCGGCCAACACGGTGACCAACTATGGCTACGATCGCGTGACGCAGATGCAGGAAACCAAGACCGGCCTCTGCCGGATTAAGAAGGCCTAAAAGGGGGTGTGAGTTATGGCCTTAACGACCGCTCGGATGAAGTTCTACATCGACGCCAAACGCTGCATCGAATGCGGCGGCTGCGAGGTCGCGTGCAAGAACGAGAATAACGTCCCGCAGGGCATAGCTCGCATCCGGGTCGTGACGGTAAACGAGGGGCAGCCGGGGGAGACCAACATCGCCGTCCCCTGCATGCACTGCTCCAAGGCGCCGTGTGTGGCCGTCTGTCCGGTGGATGCTCTGTACACTCGACCGGATGGGATCGTCCACGTCAACAAGGAGACCTGCATCGGGTGCGGGTATTGCCTGTATGCTTGTCCCTTCGGGGCCCCGCAGTTCCCCAAGGGTGAGCCTTTCGGGGCGCGGGGCGTCATGGACAAGTGCACCTACTGCGCCGGCGGGCCCGACGAGCCCTTCTCGGAGAAGGAGCGCCGGTTCTACGGGTCCAACCGGATCGCCGAGGGGAAGCTGCCCATGTGCGCCTCGGTCTGCTCGACCAAGGCACTGGTCGCCGGGGATGCCGAAGAGGTGGCCAAGGTGGTGCGCGCCCGCGCAGTCGCCCGCGGCTCTGGCGTCGGTGCCTGGGGATGGGAGACCGCCTATCCGACAGGTCCTCGGTTGTAGGCTCGTTCCCTATGGCAGTGACTGAGATCCCCACCGGCGCCGACGCGTGCCGGTGGGGATTTCCCTTTCGGAGGGATTGCCATGCAACCAATGGAACCGATCGTCTTGGTCACCTCAAAGTGGGGGGCCAGTTTTAACATTCCCTGGTATCTCTTTCTCGGGGGAATGGCCGGAGGAACCCTTGTGATCGCAGCCCTGGCAGACCTGCTCGGGGGAAAGCGCGAGCAATACCAAGCTCTCTCTCGCATCGCTGCCTATATCACCCTCCCGATCATCATCGTGGGAGGCCTGGCTCTCACCTTTCACTTGGGAAAACCTGAACGAGGGATCCTCTTCCCGATCTTCATGAGCAACTACCGATCCTGGCTGACCATCGGTGGCTGGATCATCGCAGCCTTCTTCCCTCTCGCCGTGGCATATGCCGTCCTCTGGTACTTTCGGACGGGGAGAGCCCCGCGCCTCATCGTGGCGATCCTTTCCATTCCGGCTGGCATTGGGATAGCCCTGTACACCGGGTTTCTCCTCTCAGGGTCGTGGCAGCTCTCTGGGGGCTACTGGTTCAGTCCCCTCTGGGACACCAGATACATCCCGGTGCTCTTCCTCATCTCCGGTCTCTCGACGGGGCTTGCCGCATGCGGGTTGGTCGCCCTCGCGGTGGACCACTTCCGGCATTCCGGTGTGGTCTGGGGAGAGCTCGGCGGGGCTGGCGAGACCGCCGGGACCCTCAGCCTTATCGATACGTTGGTCATCATCGCGGAAGCGAGCTGGATCTATCTGATGCTCGCCGCCTTTGCGGCCGGTGACGTCGGACAGAAGCTGGTATATGGGATCCTGACCAAGGGTGACCTCGCTCCCTGGTTCTGGTGGGGGGTCGTCGCTTTGGCCCTGGCGCTCCCCTTCCTGGCCAGCCTCGTGGAAGTCCTGCTCGTCAAGGTCCTTCGCGTTCCAGCGGACTGGCTGCTGTATGTAAAATTCCTGATGGTCCTCGCCGGTGGGCTCCTCCTCCGGTACGTCATCGTCTGGGGAGGCGAGATCAGAAAACCCCTCCCCTTCCCACCTTTCAACGTCTACTAGCCGGGGGGGAGTCGCGTGGGCACCTACCGATTCAAGGCCGGACGATTCGAGCCGCTGGAGAAGGGGGTCGTCACGGAACGACCCCTGACCATCCTGGTGAACGGCCAGGAGCTTGCCACGATGATGAGCACCCCGGTCAAGCTGGATTGCCTCGTGGTGGGGTTTCTCTCCTTCGAAGGGATCATTCAGGATCTCGCCGACATCACCTCCCTGGA
>JAKEGQ010000274.1 GCA_022615475.1 Candidatus Methylomirabilota bacterium
AACTTGTTCATCTCGCCAAAGATGAGGCCTCGATCCCTGAGGAGGGTCGGGGAGTCGGGGTCGATCAGCACGAGTCGCTCTGCGACGCCGAGCGCCCGGGGCAGATCTTTGAGTTGAAGGTAGATGCCCTTGAGGTTGTTCAACATCCGGGCGAGAATCAGTCTCTTGGGGGTCCGCGTGAGTAGGTCCCGATGGAAGGCCACCTTGCCATCGTAGATCCGGTCCAAGGTGCGCTGGCAATCCTCTTCGGAGAGGAGCGCTCCCTGATGAAAGGGGTCAATGAGAATGTCCTTCTCCGCGGCCTCGTACTTGACGATGAAGTGCCCCGGCAGCCCCACTCCGACCAGGGGCAGATCGAGGCGCCAGGCGATCTCCATGTACAGGATGGAGAGGGTGATGGGGATGCCCTTCCGGCGATCGATCACCTCGTTGAGGAAGCTGTTCTTTGGGTCGTAGTAGTCTTCGGAATTCCCCCGATACCCCTCCTCGTCGAAGAGAGAGCGGTTGAGCTCTTGAATCAGTCTGACCGGCTCGAGCTCGAGGCCCACCCGATCCTTGATCCGTTCAGCAATGCGGCCAATGCGGTCCAGATAGCCGCCGATGTCGAGATGGGGGTATTCCTCGGCGGCAATCACGAGCGCCGCCTCTGCCAGGTTGATCTGCTCGTCAGGCCGGGCAACGATGGCGCCGAACCGTTTGCGGATCTGCCAAGTCTCCCCTTGCAAACCGTCATCGCACAAAGAGGGCCTCAATAATCTGTTGCAGGTCGACCTGCTCCAGGCTGTTCAAAACGAGATGGGCGGCGGTGAGTTCCTCTGGCGGGTAAGAATTTGTGACGGCGAGACACCGCATCCCCGCGGCGGTGGCGGCGGCCACCCCATGGCGAGAGTCCTCGACCACCAGACACTCGGAGGGCCTCACGGGCCTGCCAGAGATCAGCCGATTTAGCCGGCCCAGGGCGGCGATATAGGCCTCGGGGTCGGGCTTTCCCTGGACGACATCCTCCGCGGCGACCACCACGGGGAAGAACTCCCGGAGGCCCACTCTTCCGAGGAGAAACTCGATCTCCTCGCGGAGGGCCCCCGAGGCGATGGCCAGGGGATACTTTTCCGCGGCCCCTCGGATGAGACTCTCGACCCCAGGGAATAGGGCAACCGCATCGGAGAGCGTGCCAAAGAAATAGTGTGCCTTCCGTTCGCTGAGCCCATCCACAAAGCCCGGCACGATCGCCCGACCGTGACGAGCGAGCGCGGTGCGAAGGCAATTTTTGTCATCCATCGCCAGATAGGCCTGGGTATACTCCTCCCACGTGAGGGGGATTCCCTCCTCGGCGAGGACGCGCTTGAGCGCCTGGAAATGAAATCGCTCGGTATCGACGATCACGCCGTCGAAGTCGAAGATGACCGCCCGGAGCATGGCTAGCCGGTGCCTCCTCGCCTCTTGCAGTCCTCACCCTCGCCGGTCGACTCCCCGGAGCGTCCATTTGGCGTACGCGTGACATATGTCGGTGAAACAACACGCGTCACACCGAGGATTCCTTGCGGTGCACACCAACGCTCCAAAATCCATGAGCGCCTGGTTGAAGGCCCAGCCTTTCCCCTTCGGGATCACACTGGCGCTGAGCCGCCAGAGGCGCCGCTCGCTGTGCGCCGGTGTGGGAGAGGGGCGCTGGACAAAGACCCGGGAGAGGAGGCGCTTGACGTTCGTGTCCAGGATGGGGCTGTCGATGTGGAAGGCAAAACTCAACAGGGCCCCCGCCGTGGAGCGACCTACTCCGGGGAGGGCACACACCCCCTCGAAGGTTTTCGGAAAGCGGCCTCCATGGCGGCGGATCAGTTGTCGGGCCGTCCGGTGCAGGTTCCTCGCCCGTGCGTAGTAGCCGAGCCCCTGCCAGGCTTCGCGCACCTCGCCCGGTCTTGCAGAGGCCAGCTCCTCTACCGTCGGGTACCGCGTGAGAAATGGGTTGTAGAATCCGAGGACCCGCTCCACCTGGGTCTGCTGCAGCATGACCTCGGACACCAGGATACGGTATGGGTCCCGGGTTTTCCGCCAGGGCAGGTTCCGACCATGGGACCGATACCACCTGAGGAGTCGACGCTGAAAGGTCTGCTTGAGGCCCGGGGCTATCCCCGCTCGCCTCACTCGTCCTCCTGTACGAGGCCTTCTCTCACTAACGCCTCGATCACGGGGCGGTCCGCCTCAAGGAAGTCAAATTGGGAAAGCTCTTCCCGCCTTACCCATCGGATGCTTGCAAATTGTCTGTTGCGAATGGCACCGGTGTAGTCCGGGATGTGAAAGACGTACAACTCGACCTCCCGGTCGGGATAGCGGTGCGCAAGGCGACAGAGGAGCGGGCCGATCTCTGGCTCGATGGAGAGCTCCTCCCTGAGTTCACGGCGAAGCGACTCGGCCGGGGCCTCTCCGTCCTCCACCTTTCCGCCAGGGAACTCCCACCGGTATTCGCCCCAGCTCCCCTTTTGCCGCTGGCAGATCAGGATGCGCCTCCCTCGGGTGATGATCCCTGCTGTCACGATCATCGGCATTCGCATCCTCCGAAGGGCAGAGTGGACACTAGCAAATCATCTCGGGACCGTCAAGGCGTGCACCAGGCGGTCCTGTCTGGCACTCGACAGTCGCTTAAGGCGGGGACGAGACAGGGGGTTGGCTTGAAGGGTCGGACCTGGTACCATAGCGAGGGCCCTGAGGAGAGGTGACGAGCATGGGAGCGAACGAAGAGCGGTTTCCGGTAGCGAGGCGCGTCGGGAGGATCTGCGGTAAGATGTTGGCCCGATTCGGGATCGGGACCTTTCAAGGCTATCCGGTCCTCTTTGCCCCCGT
>JAKEGQ010000275.1 GCA_022615475.1 Candidatus Methylomirabilota bacterium
ACGAGAGGATGGCCGCTGGCCACCGCCTCACCCTCCTTGACCCGAATCTCTCGCACGGTGCCCGCTCCCGTGGATCGGAGCTCGTTCTCCATCTTCATCGCCTCGATCACGATGACCCCGTCGCCGGGGTTCACCTGCTCCCCCACGGCCACCAAGAGACGCACCACCTTGCTCGGCATCGGGGCGGTGACTACCTGGCGTCCCTCCTGAGCCGCTGCCGCCTTGCGGGTGACTGCCTTCAGGCGCTTCTCGCGTTCGGTGAGGACCTCTACATCGTGGATCTCCCCTTTCACCCCCACCGCGTACGGATTCGCATCCTTGATGATGTCCACCTCATATGAGGTCCCCTCTACAATCAGGGAGTAGCAGCGCTCCGAGATCCTGACACAGTCCACGTCTCGGGTGATCCCGTCCACGGAGAGGCGGTAGCGTGAGCCCTCCAGGTCGCTCACCTCGATGCGATGCTCCTCGTCTCCGATCCGGGCAAAAAACTCCACGGATTACCTCCGTGATCCTGGTTCACCGTTCTCGGTTCACCGTTCACAGCAAGTCCGAGATCTCTATCAGTGAACTGTCAACCGTGAATTCCCAGGGTGTTTATCCGTGAACTGTGAACAGTCAACCGTGAACTCGCTCTCTAGCGCTTTCTGAGGGCGTCGTGACGGGCCGCTAGTCCCCACGGGGAGACCGCGCCGGCGGCCGCCGCCGGGGCCGGGGGCCTCCGCTCCTTCTCCATGAGGTACGCATGAATCGCGGCCGCGACAAGCCCCACCTCGCGGTGTTGGGGCTCGCCGATCTTCTTCCGCTTCAAAAAGGCGTCGATAAAGGTGGTGTCCACATCTCCCTTGAGGAAGGCGGGATCCGCCATCACCTCGGCGAGAAAGGGGATCGACGTATGAATGCCGGCAACGAGGTACTCCTGGAGAGCCTCCCGCATTCGGCTAATGGCCTCGCGCCGATCTTTCCCCCAGGCAAGGAGCTTCGAGAGCATGGGATCATAGTAGATCGGCACCTCCCATCCTTCATAGACTCCGCTGTCATTCCGGATCCCTGGCCCACCAGGGGGTCGATAGCGGGTGATCTTTCCGGGGGAGGGAGCGAAATTGTTGGTCGGGTCTTCGGCGTAGACGCGGCACTCGATGGCGTGGCCCCGCCGCTCGACCTCTTCCTGGCGGAGGGCAAGGGGTTCACCAACGGCGATCCGGATCTGGCTCTTGACCAGATCGATCCCCGTGATGAGCTCGGTCACCGGATGCTCGACCTGCAGCCGGGCGTTGATCTCCAGAAAATAGAAATTCCGGTCAGCATCAACGAGGAACTCGGCAGTTCCCGCGCTTCGGTAGCGGCATCCTCGGGCCAACGCCACGGCGGCCTCTCCCATTCGCTGCCGAAGCTCTGGGGTCATAAAGGGGGAAGGGGCCTCTTCCACGACCTTCTGATGGCGGCGCTGCAGCGAACACTCGCGCTCCCCGAGATGGAGGGTGTGGCCTGTCGCATCGGCCAGGATCTGCATCTCGATGTGGCGGGGGCGGATCAGATATTTCTCGATGAAGACGGCCGGATCACCGAATGAGGATTGCCCCTCAGAGCGGGCGCCCCGCATGGCCGAAGCCAGCTCGGCCGACTCCCGGACGATCCGCATGCCTTTGCCCCCGCCCCCTGCCGCCGCCTTGATGAGGATGGGAAAACCGATCTCGGGCGCCCGGCGGAGGATCTCTTCATCGGTGAGGTCCTGGTCGATCCCGGGAACGGTCGGCACCCCCACCTGCTTGGCGAGGCGCCGCGAGGCGGTCTTCGACCCGCACAGTTTCATGGTTTCCGAAGAGGGACCGATGAAGACGATGCCCGCCTTCTCGCAGGCCTCGGCAAAGGCGGGATTCTCCGAGAGAAAGCCGTAGCCGGGGTGAATGGCGTCTGCCCGGCTCTGACGGGCCACCTCGAGGATCCGATCCGCCCGAAGATAACTCTGGGCCGAGGGGGCAGGCCCGACGCAATAGGCCTCGTCCGCCTTCCGCACGTGGAGCGCCGCGCGGTCCGCCTCGGAGTAGATCGCCACGGTCCGGACCCCCATCTCCCGGCAGGCTCGAATGACTCGCAGCGCGATCTCCCCTCGATTGGCGATCAGAATCTTCTTGAACATCGTCACGGTTCAGGGTTCACGGTTCACGGACCGGATCGCCCTCTCCTGAGATCCAAAACCGAAACCATCACAGGTCGCTGCCACCCCCAATCCGAACGCGCCCCGCCTTGCCATGAACCGTGAGCTGTGAACTGTGAACGCGCGCGGAGCGCGCTAGAGGGGGATGTTCCCGTGCTTTTTCGGAGGGTTCGTGTCACGCTTGTTGGCCAGAATCTTCAACGCCCTGATGAGCTTGGGTCGCGTCTCCCTCGGCTCGATCACCTCGTCGATGTAACCCTTCTCGGCCGCCACATACGGGTTGGCGAACTTGTCCTTGAACTCCTTGACCCGCTCGGCCCGGAAGGCCTCCATGTCGGTCGCCTTGGCCAGCTCCCGTCGATACAGGATATTCACCGCTCCCTCGGGTCCCATTACGGCGATCTCCGCCGTCGGATAGGCCAGATTGTAATCGGCGCGCATGTGCTTCGACCCCATGACGCAATAGGCGCCGCCGTAGGACTTGCGGGTGATCACCGTGAGCTTCGGGACCGTGGCCTCGCCGTAGGCGAAGAGAAGCTTCGCCCCATGCCTGATGACCCCCCCGTGTTCCTGGGCCGTCCCCGGGAGATACCCGGGGACATCCTCGAGGGTGATGATCGGGATGTTGAAGCAGTCGCAAAAGCGGATGAACCGGGCCGCCTTGATCGAGGAGTTGATGTCGAGGCATCCCGCCAGCACCATCGGCTGGTTGGCCACGATGCCCACCGGGTGGCCATCGAGCCGGGCAAAGCCGACGATGATGTTCTGGGCAAGATGCTCTTGCACCTCGAAGAAGTGGCCGTCATCAACGATCAACCGAATGAGTTCCTTCATATCGTACGGTTTGTTGGGGTTCTCGGGGACCAGTGTGGTGAGGGCCTCTTCCATTCGCTGGGGATCGTCTGTGGGCTGCCGCCAGGGCGGGCTTTCCACGTTATTCTGGGGGAGGAAGCTCAGGAGCTCCCGAATGGTGAGCAGACACTCCTCTTCCGAATCCACCGCGAAGTGGGCCACCCCCGAAGTCGAGTTGTGGGTCATCGCCCCTCCGAGCTCCTCAAAGGTGACCTCTTCTTGCAGGACCGTCTTGACCACATCGGGCCCGGTGACGAACATGTAGCTCTTCCCCTTCACCATGACGACGAAGTCCATCAGGGCCGGCGAATAGACCGCCCCTCCGGCGCAGGGCCCCATGATCGCCGTGACCTGGGGGATGACCCCCGAG
>JAKEGQ010000276.1 GCA_022615475.1 Candidatus Methylomirabilota bacterium
AGGTATCGTTCTCGACCATGCGCTCGATCCCCCGAACGTGGCCCTCGATCGTCCTCAGCCGCTTGAGCGTGTCGGTCTTGTCCATGATTCCTCCTCACTCGCGCCGCGTTCCGTCCACACGATCCCTGGTCTGCCGTATCCGGAGGCCCCCCCCCAGGGGGGTAGGGTAGGCCCATTGTAGTCGGCTCCGCCGCGACTTGCAACCCACCAAATGGCACCTACCTAGGTATGATTCTGTCACCGACTATGCGCATGCGCGGGAACCCGCCGCAGAGGGCAAACCTCGCTTCGGTCCAGAAGGACGGAACAGATCGCTACGGCTGGGAGACGGACGGGGCGGCTGCTGTCGAAACAGGCGCCGCCTTTGCGGCTTCGGCCCGCTCCCGAAGCTGACCCCGCATGGCCTCGATGTCCCGCGGGATCGCCCGGGAGGCGAACAACAGCAGGATCGATCCGATGAGCCAGGCCCCCACGCAGATGTACAGGATCGCGTCGTGCAGCGAGGATTGGTCCGCGAGGATCCCGGCAAGCAGCGGGGCCACGGCTGCCCCGCCTTCCTCGATGAACTGCTCGACGGAGAGCGCCGTGCTGCGCAATTCCGGGAGGGCGATGTCGTGAACCGAGGAAACCACATTCGGCGAGGCAAACGGCACGAACAGGGCCGTCACCAGGAGCAACCCCAGGAACAACCACGGCTCGTCCACCGGGACGCGCAGGGTCAGATAGAGAAAGACCGCCCCCAGCAGCACTCCGCCCGTCGATACCAGCAACCGACCGCGCAGAGTCCGGCGGAAAGCGCGGTCGCCGAGGGAGCCCCCGACGACATAGCCGGTCGACAGGACGAGGACGGCCGGGGCCATCGTCAACAGGATCTGGCTATCGCTGTAGCCCCGTTCGAGTTCGAGGTAGGCGAAGAACCAGAAGCCGATGATGTTCCAGGGAAACACCCCGACGAAGCCCTGGGTGAAGATCAGCAGCAGGCTGCGCTTGCGGAGCAGGGCCGCCAGCTGATGCCGATTGAAGCGGTACTGACCGGCCTGTTCGATCCCCTGCAGCTCAGGCTCACTCTGTCCCCGTGGCGGTTCGCCCACGCCGAGATAGATCACCACGGCCAGGATGATCCCGGCCGCCCCGGTGATCATGAACAGGTTGCGCCAGCCGATCGACTTTCCGATGGTCAGGGCGAGCACCGTCGCTGCCAGGAATCCGAGCGGCTGGGCGAGTTGGAGCACTCCGAAGACCCGGCCCCGTACGGCTGGGCCGAAGTAGTCGGAGAGCAGACTGTACAGGCCGGGGTAGCTCGAATCGTCGATGCCGGTGCTGGCCCGCGTGACCAGGAAGGTCGGGTACGTCGGGGCCCGGGCGCTCAACCAGGTCGTCGCACCCCAGACGGCCGAGGCCAGGGCGAGGAGCGGGGCCCGCGCGTACCGGTCATACAGATAGCCCCACAGGAGGAAGAACACTCCCCCGACCAGCAGGCCGGCCGAGGTGACGAGGCCCATCTGGGTCTTGCTGATGGCGAACGTCTGCATGATGTCCGTCGTCAGCGGACTGATGAGCAGCCGATCGGTTTGATGGAGGAAGACGAAGACGAAGAAAGTACCGAGGACGAGGCGACGGGAGAATCGCCGGCGGGTCATCAAGGATGAAACCCCGCCGTCAGCGTTGGGACGCGCAAGCCTCGCAGCTCTGGAGACGGGATCGGGTGCTGCTATTCCAGGCGGTGGCCGGTTTCTGCAGCTGCGTCGTCGCGCAGGAGTCGCAAACCGTGCTCCAGCGCGGGAAGCACGACCTCCAGGCTCTCGACGGCGCCCTGCGGACTCCCGGGGAGGTTGATGATCAGCGTCTTCCCGCGCATCCCGGCGACGGCCCTCGAGAGCATCGCGTGGGGCGTCTTCACCAGACCGGCCTGCCGCATCGCTTCCGCCACGCCGGGGGCGATCCGGTCACAGACCGCGGCTGTCGCCTCCGGGGTGTGATCGCGCGGCGAAAAGCCGGTCCCTCCGGTGGTCAGGATCAGATCCAGGTTGTCGTCCGCCCACGCTGCCAGCATCGACTCGATTCGGGCCTGGTCGTCGGAGACGACCGCGGTCCGCTCGACCGGCCAGCCATGCTCCTTCAGGCGGGCCGCGATCGCGGGGCCGGATGCATCCGGCCGTTCCCCGCGCGCCGACCGATCGGAGACGGTCAGGACGGCAACCCTCACGTGAACCGCTTCCCCATCAGGACCATGTCCATGACCTCCCACCCGAGGTCACGATAGAACGCCAGAGCCACCTGGTTGTCCGGGGTCGCAATGAGGTACGACTTGGGACATCCGCGGGCGCGCAGGCGGGACTCGAGTTCGATCATCAGCCGCCTCCCGATCCCCCGGCGGCGCCAGGCTTCGAGGACGGCCAGGTGATACACGATCGCCCGCCGACCATCGAAGCCGGCCAGCACCACGCCGATGATCTGCGTGTCGGCTTGGGCGACGAGAAACAGATCCGGATCGTGCTCCCATTTGCGGCGGAGCCCCTCGGCTTCGTCCGATGAATCGAGGTGGATCCCCGGACCGGCCGTGTCCCACACGGCCCGGACCTGCGGCAGGTCCTCCCAACGGAATTCCCGCACCGCGATCGAGCGATCGGCGGATTGGCCGTCCGCCGACGGTGAAGCCTGGGCGGATCCGGTCACTCAGCTTCGGCCCCGACCAGGCGCCGCCATTCTCCCTGGA
>JAKEGQ010000277.1 GCA_022615475.1 Candidatus Methylomirabilota bacterium
GAGGAGTTCTGCCTCCGCTTTCGGGCTGACGCAGATCCAGTCGATACCGGGAGGGGGAATCCGCGTGCCGTTGGTCTCGACGGCGATCAGGAAACCGGCGCCGTGGAAGGCGTCGATGAGGAAAGGATCGAGCTGCAGGAGCGGCTCTCCCCCCGTGCAGACAAGGAACGGGGGGTAGTTGTCTCGTCTGGCCACCGGCCAGGCCGAAGAGACGGCCTCGACAAGGGAATCTGCAGTCGGGTAAAGGCCCCCTCCCGGACCGTCGGTCCCGACAAAATCCGTGTCGCAGAACCGGCAGAGAGCAGTCTGGCGGTCTTCCTCCCGACCCGACCAGAGGTTACATCCGGCAAAACGACAGAAGACGGCAGGTCTGCCGGTATTCGCTCCCTCAGCCTGGATGGTATAGCGGATCTCTTTAACGGCATACGGCATGATGGACCGGACCTTCCCAGCAATCACAGAAAACCCCGCCTTGCGGGCGGGGTTCCTGTTACGGTATGAAGACCGTCCTTACTTGGCGAAGCTTTGATTCGCTTCGACAACGGAGACGTTCGTTGCCGCGAGACCTTTCGGCCCCTTCTCAACGTTGAACTCGACCACGTCACCTTCGTTCAAGCTCTTGTAGCCGCTCGCAGTGATGGCGTTGAAGTGGACAAAGACATCCTCGCCGCTAGCGCGCGCGATGAAGCCAAAGCCCTTCGTGGCATTGAACCATTTGACTGTTCCCTTTTCCATGGTACTGATCCTTCCGTAATGCTGTAGCAGCCCGACTCAACCAGCGGGCAAGGTGTACGCCGAATTCCTCAGCTTCTTCTGTTTGATGGCGTTGCGACCTTGGAAGGACTCAGACGGTTCATCAGCAGGACTCTGCGAGCGGTGTACTCTGGTTTAGACTTACAATAACGACAAAAATTCTGCCAATTCCTACATATTCATGCAACTTCTTTTGGTTCTCCCTGTTTTCGAAGTCTTCCCCTCCGTGGAGGCTGTTTTGGCGGAATCAGGGGGGTGATTCACCATCCGCCTCTCAAATAACGCGGTCCTTAGTTTCTCTTAGATCACTCCGGCGACGCGAAGGACCGCGATCGCCACTCCGAGGAGCGCTTCCCCCGCGATCAGTCCGGAGGCCACATAGAGCATCTTGTTCTCACTCCATATCGGAGCGACCTTCCCGAGAATGGCTCCGGCGACCGCTCCGAGGAAGATGATCGACGTGTACGCCACCGGAATGACAAGACCGATCCCAATCCCGAGCGGGGAAGGGAGCAGTCTCTTCCACTTCCCGGAGACGGGGAGTGCGAGGAGTATGCCGAGGATCGCCCCTGCTGCGACGGCGATCCACCCGTACGGAGGGAGTGCCGAGAACCCGACCGAAAGAAGCTCTGCCATCCCCGACCAGATGACGGCTGCAGGGGCTGGGAGGGCTTCAGTCCCGAGGCCGTAGGCAGCGACGAGGACACTGAAGACGGGAACGGCAATGAGCGTACCGATCGCCACCCCGATGAACTGGGCCACGACCTGCCTCCACGGCGTGGAGCCGAGGAGATACCCCGCCTTCAGGTCCTGCATCATGTCCACAGCTGTGTTGGCGCACCCTGCCGTGATCCCGGCGGTCATGACGTTCGGGAGCATCTGTCCCGGCGCTAAGGCGCCGAAGAGGATCTGTGTCGCATGGCCCATCGTCCCGATCGGGCTCACGTCGGTCTTTCCGTATGCGCGGACGGCAACGGCGGCGAGAAGGAATGAGAGGAGAATCGCCACCATCCCCATCCAGAAGGGGATGCCGAGCATCCACTCCATCACAAGTGCCGTTGCCAGACCCACGACGAGCGTCCCCCAGGCCCAGAGGCGGAACGGGACCTCCCCTCCTGATGTGCCGGTGCGCGCCCCCTTCATCGACCGGAATGTCCCGACAATAGTCCGCCAACGGATGAGAAGGGTGACAAACCCCGCCGAGACCATAAGCGGGATTGCCAGCCACATCGTCCAGTGGGAGACCGTGCGCATTCCCGGGTTCTCGATCACGCCGCTGCTAAAGAGAACAGGGCCGAGGGCCATCCAGCCGAGAATCCCGCCGCAGAGAAGGCTGACGCCGATCCGGAGCCCGACGAGGAGCCCGGCGCCGATGAGCATCGGGCTCCAGGAAATCCCAACCGCCAGGCGCGCCATCGGGATTCCCCCGAGCTGGAATGGGGCCATGGTCATTTCCGGGACGAACTTGGGCGCGCCATCACGGAACCAGGTGAAGAGAAGGGAGATGATCCCCGCGATCCCGAGCGTCCGTGCCTGCCTCAGCGCCTCTTCGCCCCTGGCGTGCATGGCTCGGATCGTCGCGGCGCAGGCCGTCCCGGTCGGGAAGGGGAGGGCGTCAATCACCACGAACTGCTTTCGCAAGGGGATGGCGAAGAGGACGCCGAGGGCACTCACGAGGAAGAGCCAGAGCATCGTGTCGAACGTCCCGAGGGGTTGGCCCAGCATGATGAGGGCCGGAATGACGCTCACCATGATGCCAAGGGAGGCGGCTCCGGAGGCAAGAGTCTGCCCGATGTTGTTCTCCAGCATGGAGAGTCGTCCACCCAGTCCCCGGATGAGCGCAAAGCAAAGGATTGCCGAGAGGATCGCCCCCCCTTCGGTGAAGGCGATCTTGAGGCCCATATACATGTTTACCGCCGCGACAAGGGCACCGATAATCCCGCCGGCGACGACCGCGCGGAGCGTCAGTTCAGGGGGGGGCGCCTGCTGAGGGTCCACATTCCCGGGCTCCACGGCTGCGACAGTCGGCAGATCTGCGGTATCCATGCATCCTCCCTGGTCTACTGACGAGTTGAGTGCAACACCCGGTCCAGATCCCCCATCGCCCCCAGTTTCTGAAATATCTCCACTCCTTGCTGAATGTACCGCTCTCCGCTCTCGATCTCTCCCCCCATCTTCAGCAACCGACCAAGTTCACATGCCGAGCGGGCCGCCTCGTGCTCGAAGTGCCCTTCGGTGAAGAGGGAGAAGCTCCGGCGGAGTGACTCCGCACTTTCCGTGTAGATCGCCTCGTCCCCGGGGGATCCCTCGGCCCAGATCATGCGAAGGATGATTCCCACACTCCGGCAAGCGATTCCCTCGAACCATTTCTGTCCCAGTCCGGTTGCCATCGTCAGGGCCCCTCTGGCGAGTGCGAGCCCCCCCTGAAGCTCCCCCGACTCCGCCGTCGCAAGCGCCAGCCATGCCGTTGTCGCGGAGAGGAGGGTTTTCATCCCGAGAGCCTGCTGCATCTGAACGCTCTTCGAGAGGAACTCCCGCGCCGAGGCGGTCTCGCCCAGATCGAGATGGACGAACCCGATGTTTCCGTACGACATCGCTATGCCCGGACGATCGCCGATCTCTTCCCGGACGCGGAGCCCCGTTGTCTGCAGTTCGAGGGCTTCCCGATACCTCCCCTGGTCCTGATAGA
>JAKEGQ010000056.1 GCA_022615475.1 Candidatus Methylomirabilota bacterium
ACAGCGAAAGTCGCCATCAACGATGGGAGCGTACAGCGCCCGGAGGAGCTCTTCTGCCCGAGCGTTCCCCACGCCAACAACGATCCGGTCTGGATGCAGGAAGTCCTGGACCGCGGAGCCCTCACGGAGGAATTCGGGGTTGGAAGCAACGTCACACTTGGCCAGGCCTCCGTTATAGACGGCAAGTGTCCGTTCGATCCATCGGCCGGTCTGGACCGGAACAGTGCTCTTCTCCACGACGAGCTTGTCAGTGGTCGCCGTCTCGGCAATCCGGCGCGCCACTCGCTCGACCGCGGCGAGATCCGCCTCGCCATTGGGGAGGGCCGGGGTCCCCACGCAGATGAAGATAATGTTGGCTCCCGAGATCCCCTCGGCGACGTCGGTGGAAAAGTGCAGGCGGCCCGCTGCCCTCTGCTGCCGCACGAGCGGCTCGAGGTGCGGCTCGTAGAAGGGCATGCCCCCGGCCTGCAGCGTAGTGATCTTGGCCTTGTCCTCGTCCACGCCGATGACCCGATGGCCGATCTCGGCCAGGCAGGCGCCGGTGACCAACCCTACGTGACCTACTCCGATGACGCATATCTCCATTTCTTACCTCCGGCAATTTCCGACTGTTTGCTCTCGGCCCTCCACTCTCGGCTCTGAGCCCTTTCTTCGAGCATCTTCCGGGTCGTTGCCGCCCGGCCTTCCTTGTTGACCTGGGGGGCGCGGCCAAAGGCCACGGCCTCTGGCGGGACCGCCTCGGTGATGGTGGAGCCCGCGGCGATGATGGCCCCCTTCCCCACCTTCACCGGCGCCACCAGGTTCGTGTTGCTCCCTACAAAGACCTCGTCCTCAATCACCGTCTCGTGCTTGGCAAACCCATCATAATTGCACGTGATGGTTCCCGCCCCGATGTTGACCCTTTCGCCCAGCGAGGCGTCGCCGATATACGCCAAGTGCGGGACCTTCGAGCCGGGTCCGATCACCGCCTTCTTCACTTCGCAGAAGTTGCCGACCTTGGCCTTCGCCTTGAGGCGACTCTGCGGCCTGAGATGCGCGTACGGTCCGATCACGCAGCCCTCGGCGACGTCACTGCCGAGGATGACGGAGCCGTCCAGGATCGTGATTCCATCGGCTAGGTGGGAGTCCTGAATCCGACAGTGGGGGTAAATGACACACCCGGCCCCGACTGTCGTCGCCCCCTGAAGGGTGACACCCGGGTAGATCACCGTCTCGGGGCCAATCGTCACGGTGTCATCGATATACGTGGCCTGCGGGTCGAGCAGCGTCACCCCAGCTTCCATGAGGCGCTTCTGTACCCGCTGGCGTAGGACCGCTGCTGCCTCAGCCATCTCAATCCGGGTGTTGACGCCGAGTGCCTCAGAGGGGTCGGGAGCTTGCAGAGTATAAATCGGCTGGCCCTGTTCGATGAAAATCTGCATCACCTCCGGCAGGAAAAACTCTCCCTTTACCCGGGAAACTTTCACATACTTGAGGGCCTCGAAGAGGACCGAGCCACGAAAGCAGTAGACCCCTGCGTTGATCTCATTAATCACTTTCTCCTTTTCCGTCGCTTCGACCTCCTCAACAATCCGGCGAAGGCGTCCCTGGTGGTCCCGGATAATCCGCCCATAGCCGGTGGGATTCTTCAACTCAGCCGTGAGCAACGTCGCTGCGGTGCGGGTAGCAGCTTGTACCTCGACTAGTCGTCGCACCGTTTCATCCGTCAAGAGAGGCATGTCGCCCGGTAGAACCAGCACGGTCCCTTCGGCCCCGCTCAGGACGAGCTCGGTCTGGAGCACCGCGTGCGCCGTCCCCCTTGGCTCACGCTGGTGGACAAACTCGACCGGCCGTCCTGCAAGCACTTCCTTTACTTGCTCCGCCTGACTCCCCACGACCACCAGCACCCTTTTCACCCCCAGGCGCAGGCAGAGGTCAACCGAATACTGCACCATTGGGCGGCCGAGGATTGAATGCAGCACCTTGGCTCGTTGGGACCGCATCCCGTTCCCCTCGCCGGCGGCTAGGATCACGGCACAGACATCACGAAGATCATTGAGATTAGACACCCCGTGCCACCTCCTTGGATTAAGGCGAGATAGTTTCTTGCCCCTATGTTCCTTTGTACTATTGCGACGTCAATTGAAGCTTAGAATGCTCTCTCTGAGACCTCAACATTTCGGTCTTTGTCCGGACCGGCGCCGTCATCCAGATCTGCCGAGAGTCGGCCGTGATCGAATGCTTCCCCGTCCATTGCGCCACTACCGGAGTGATAAAAGCCTCTGTCGCCTGAGCGGCAATCCGGTGGCCCTCGCTATTTGGATGCCAATCCCAGAAAATGTACAGCGTTTGACCGTCGGCGGCCGCATTACGAAAGGCGGGCAGGAGGTCCAAGGTCGGAACCCGAATCCCGCGCGCCATCTCCTGCAGGTGGCCCTGATACGCAGAGCTGCTCGCATTAGCATTCCAGACCTGCTCCGGCATTGGGAATATGACGATACTGAAGGGAATCCCATTCCGCTTCAAAAGCGCACTCATGTGGCGGAGGCTACGGTCAACTTCCTTCCAACCCTCCTCAAGGGCTGGATGCCGATCCCCATGAAGCAGAGCCTTTCGCCTTCCGGCGGCGGGCGAGGGCAACCAATGGGCACGGACTCTTTGATACGCCTCCTGCGCCAGCACGAGCATCCGGCTCTTCTTTAACAAGAAGATCCACTGGTCACCCAACCAGGCCCCGAGCCCGACGCGCGGTGGCTCACCCTCTTCGTTAACGACGGCACGAATCGCCTGCGGCGGAACCGCGATATCGTTTTCGTAGAAGGCCAATACGACGAGGTCGGGCCCAAGAGATAGGACCACTTCCTCCAGGAGTAGTGCATGCTGCCACGTGTCATACGCCGGAATCCCGGCATTGATGACTTCAATGTTCTGAGACGTAGTCTCGTGCAGCCTCCGCGCCAGTTGCGCTGGGTAGGTTTCGTCGTCACCGACTCCGTTCCCGAACGTCACCGAGTCGCCGAGCACGGCGATCCGAAACCGACCCTGAGGCTTCGGGGTTTCGACCTCCGCCCCCCGGAAACCCAGCCCGTTGATCCTTGCGGGCTTGTCGTGCGTAAACGCTCGCTGATTCGGGCGCAGATCGAATAGTCGTGTCGGATGATTCTTGTACCGCTCCTGCGGCGTACGCCAGACGATCGGCGGGGGAAGCATTACTGCCAAGTGCCCCTCAGCAAGCACAAGCGCAACGAGAACCCCTGACACTACCAAGAGGATGTGGGAGCGCGCACGGTTATTTCGGATTTGGGATTTCGGATTGCGAATTTGCTCGGCTGTTGGCACTAGACACCCGACACTTAGCAGGACCGACCAAGGACGGGCGACGGTTCCACTGCGCTTACCGCTGGCCGATGACCGGAGGGATTTCGAAGTTCGAATTTCGAAATTGACCTTAGAAGAGGGTGTAGATGAACGGGGCCAGGGCTGAGCCTTGGGTAAAGACGATCAGGGCTCCGACGAGCCCCAGCACGATCACGATCGGGGCCAGCCACCACTTCTTACGTACCCGCAGAAACAGCCAGAATTCTCGCACCAGCTCGATCATGATTTTCTCCTCCAGATTGTCAGCGAGTCA
>JAKEGQ010000057.1 GCA_022615475.1 Candidatus Methylomirabilota bacterium
GCCCTCCTCGCCGAGGTGCGGGAAGGCCTCAAGGTATTGTTCCAGACGACCGAAGAGGTCCTCCTCTTCGCCGCCTCGGGGACCGGAGGGATGGAAGCGGCAGTGGTCAACACCCTTTCGCCGGGCGAGAAGGCGCTGGTGATCCGGAGCGGAAAGTTTGGAGAGCGATGGGGAGAGATCTGTGAAGCCTACGGCGTGCACATCACGCCGATCGACGTCCCCTACGGGAAGGCGGTGGATCCCGGGCTCGTGGCCGCCGCCATGGCGAAGGACCCCCAGATCGCCGTCGTCCTCAGTACCCATAGCGAAACCTCGACGGGGGTCCTCCACGATATCAAGGCCATCGCTGAGGTCGTCCGAAAGACCCCCGCCCTCTTGGTGGTGGATGCGATCACCAGCCTGGGAGTGCTGGACGTTCCCATGGATGATTGGGGATTGGATGTGGTGGTCGCCGGCTCGCAGAAGGCCCTCATGCTGCCGCCTGGCCTGGCCTTGGTCGGGGTCAGCCGGAAGGCGTGGGCGGCGGTGGAGCGATCTCGCCTGCCGAAGTATTACTTTGACTTTGCGGCGGAACAGAAGCATCTGCTCAAGAACCAGTCTCGGTTCACCCCGGCCATCTCGCTGGTCGTCGGACTGCGGGAGACCCTCAGGATGATCCGGAGTGAGGGGCTCCCCAATATCTTCCGCCGCCACGAGAGACTCGCGGCCGCCATGCGGGCGGGGATCACTGCCCTCGGCTTGGAGCTCTTTGCCGAGCGACCGAGCCCCGCGGTGACGGCCGTGCGTGTCCCGAGAGGGCTCGATGGCGGTACCATCCTCAAGACGCTCCGGACCAGGCATCGGGTGATCATCGCGGGTGGTCAGGGATCAATGAAGGGGAAGATCTTTCGCCTGGCCACCATGGGGTATGCGGACTCGTCGGATGTGGTCGTTGCACTCTCGGCACTGGAACTGACGCTCGCGGAGGTGGGGTACCCGGTGAAACTCGGTGATGGCATCCGGGCTGCCCAGGAAGTCCTCCAACGACAGTAAGAGACCAGGGGGCTCACGGATGGAGAGACCGATGCAGGTCCTGATCACCGATGACCTTTCCCCCAGAGGTCTGGAGGTCCTTCGCCAGAATCCCAACATCCACCTCACGCTTCAACCGCGGATCTCGCCCGAAGAGCTGCTCAAGGTGATCGACCAGTACGACGCCCTGATCGTTCGCAGCGCCACGAAGGTGACCGCCGATGTGATCCAGACCGGGAAGCGGCTCAAGGTGATCGGTCGCGCCGGCGTGGGGGTGGATAACGTCGATGTGGAGGCGGCCACCGCCCAGGGCGTGGTGGTCATGAACACTCCGACGGGGAACACCATCACGACCGCCGAGCACACGATCTCGCTCCTCTTGGCCCTCGCAAAGCATGTGCCCCAGGCGGCGGCCTCACTCCAGGCGAGGCGGTGGGAAAAGGGGAAGTTCCTGAACGTGGAGCTGTACAACAAGACGCTGGGGATCATCGGGCTGGGGCGGATCGGCTCGGAGGTCGCGAAGCGGGCGAAGGGCTTTGCCATGCGTGTCATCGCGTACGATCCTTTCATCTCGACCGAGGTCGCGAGCCGGATCGGCGTCGAACTCGCCGATCTCGATGAGGTCTACCGCCAGGCAGACTTCGTGACCATTCACGTCCCGCTTGGCCCCGACACGCACCACATGATCAGCCGCGAGACCATCGGCCTGATGAAGCGGGGGGTGCGGATCATCAACTGCGCCCGGGGGGGCGTGGTGGACGAGGAGGCCCTTTACGAGGCGTTGGTGAGCGGACACGTGGCCGGTGCCGCGTGTGACGTCTTCGAAAAAGAACCGGCGACCGCCAGCCCGCTCTTTTCCCTGGAGAACTTCATCGGCACCCCGCATCTCGGAGCCGCCACCGCCGAGGCCCAGGATAACGTGGCCGTCGCTATCTCTCAGCAGGTGGCGGACTTCTTGACCACGGGGGTGATCCGGAACTCGGTGAACACCCCTTCGATCGAGCCGGAAATTCTGGCCAAGATCAGGCCGTATCTTACCCTCGCGGAAAAGCTCGGACGGCTCAACTCGCAGCTGGCCGAGGGGCGGTTCCGCGAGATACGCATCGAGTACACCGGAGAGGTCGCGAGCTATGACACCTCACCCCTCACGGCGTCGGTGGTCAAGGGGGTGCTCGATCCGATCATTTCAAGCACCATCAACATCGTCAATGCCCTGCCCTTCGCCAGACAGCGGGGAATCCGCGTGGTGGAGTCGAAGAGCACCGAGGAAGAAGACTACGCGAGCCTCATCTCTGTCATTATCCAGACCGACCGAGGGCAGCACCTCGCGGCCGGGACCCTTTTCAGCCGACGAGAGCCTCGGGTGGTGCGGATCGATGAATTCTCTCTCGAGGCCGTGCCGGAAGGGTATCTCCTCATCTTCTCCAACTTTGATGTCCCGGGGGTGATCGGCAAGATCGGTACCCTGCTCGGGCAGAGTCAGGTCAACATCGCCGGCATGGTGCTCGGCCGAGAGAAGCCGGGCGGCCGGGCGGTTTCGGTCGTGAACGTCGATAGCGCGATCCCCACGCCGATCCTCGACCAGATCCGGCGGATTCCCAACATCGTCTATGCCAAGGTGGTGAAGGTCTGACGTGATCCCCACGGCCATTCCCAAAGGGGTTCGGGTTCTCTCCCCGCCCGAAACAGCCCGCCTTCGTTGGATTCAGAAGAAACTCCTTACGGTCTTCCAGCGTTGGGGCTTTCGGGAAGTGCTGACCCCGACCTTTGAATACTTGGAGGTCTTCGCCCACGGAGCGGGAGACGGAGTCCAGGGGGAGACCTTCAAGTTCGTCGACCGGCAAACCGGGCTTCTCCTGGCGCTGCGGTCCGATCTCACCCCCCAGGTCGCGCGCATGGTGGCCTCCACCATGCGGGACGATCCGCTGCCGCTACGCCTCGCATACTCCGCCTCGGTCTTCCGGCACGAGGAGCCCCAGGCGGGACGACAGCGGGAGTTCTTCCAGGCCGGTGTGGAACTCATCGGTTCGGATCGGCCCGAGGCGGACGCCGAGATGATCGCCATGGCGGTCGAGGGATGTCAGGAGGCGGGCCTTCGACACTTCCAGATCGACGTCGGGCAGGTGGAGTATCTCCGAGGCCTCCTGAGCGCCCTCAACCCGCCCCCAGAACTTCGCCGCAGGATCCTGTCAGCCCTCCGGCGGAAGGACGCCGTAGAGCTCGAGTTGACGATGAAGCCTCTGCCAGCCGCGGCCCGATTGAAAGAGGGGATTCAGAACTTGACCGCGCTGTACGGTGGAGAGGCGATTCTCGAAAAGGCAAAGGGCTGGGCGGTCACAGAGCAATCGCGATTCGCCCTCGAAAACCTGACGCAGGTCTATGCCGTCCTCAAGACCTACGGCCTGGCCGACCACATCATCATCGACCTGGGAGAGACCTACGCCTTTGATTATCACACCGGTGTGGTCTTTCAGGTCTTCACCGAGTCGCTGGGCTATCCCATCGCAAGCGGCGGCCGCTACGACAATTTGATCGGCCAGTTCGGCTATCCCTGCCCCGCGACCGGTTTCGCTTTCGAGCTGGAGAAGGTCCTGGCCGCCCTAGAAACGGAGGGCATCCTCCCGCGCGATCAGGGGCCGCACTTCCTCATCATCGACTTCAATCCGGACAAGCGTCAGGCTTTGCGCATCGCCCGGACGCTCAGGAGCAAGGGCTACGCCGTCGCTAGGGATATCATCCGGCGCGATCTCGAGGGGTCGCTCCACTATGCCCAGGTCAGCGCCATCCCCCGGGTGATCATCCTGGGGCTCGAGGGAATCCCCGGAGACCGGCTGACGTTGCGAGATCTCACCACCGGGACGGCGACGACCTTTTCCGTCACTGAGTTTTGCCAGCAGGTCACGGATGGGACGGTGCGATGGCCAACGTGATTGTGGTCGGTACCCAGTGGGGGGACGAGGGCAAGGGAAAGATCGTTGACACCATCAGCGAGTCTTTCGACGCCGTGGCCCGCTACCAGGGGGGGAACAACGCAGGGCACACGGTGGTGGTTGGCACCGAGAAGGTCGTCCTGCATCTCGTCCCCTCGGGCATCCTTCGGAAAGGGAAGATCTGCATCCTCGGCAACGGGGTGGTGGTCGATCTTCCAGGCCTCACCCATGAGCTCCACCAGCTTCGCCGTCTGGACGTGAAAGCGGAGGGACACCTCTATATCGGTAAGAACGCGCACCTCGTCCTTCCCTATCACAAGATCCTGGACCAAGAGCGGGAGAAGCATGGCGCCCGCCCCCTCGGCACCACCGGTCGCGGAATCGGTCCGGCGTACGCGGATAAGGCGGCCAGAGTGGGGATTCGGATCGGAGACCTTTTCGATCCGGCCCTCTTTCATGAGCGATTGCGCGTCAATCTCGCCGAAAAGCAGGCTCATGGCCCGGCGACAAGCGCCCTGCACTCTCTCGACACCCAGCGCGTCTTCGACGAGCAGATGGCCCATTTCCGTGAGGTCCAAGGCTTCCTGGTCGATGCCTCGGCGACGCTCAACAGGATGATTGACGAGGGAAGGAAGATCTTGTTCGAGGGGGCGCAGGGGACCCTGCTAGATGTGGACCTGGGGACGTACCCGTATGTCACCTCGAGCAGCGCGACAGCGGGAGGGGCCTGCACCGGGACCGGGGTTGGACCGACCCGGATTGATGGCGTCTTGGGCGTTACGAAGGCCTACACCACCAGAGTGGGCGAAGGTCCTTTCCCCACGGAGCTCAAGGACAGTACCGGTGAGGAACTACGCAATCGCGGTCGAGAGTACGGGGCCACGACAGGGCGGCCCAGGCGGTGCGGGTGGCTCGACGCGCTCTCCCTCCGATATGCGGTCCGGGTGAACGGCCTCAGCACTTTAGCCCTGACCAAGCTGGATGTCCTGGACACCTTCCCCGTACTCCAGATATGTCAGGCCTACCGCTACCGGGGTCAAATCCTCGAGGAATTCCCAAACGAGACCGACATCCTCAAGGAATGCCAACCGGTCTACGAAGAGATTGAGGGTTGGCAGGAGAACACGATGGGGTGCACATCCGTGGCGGAGCTGCCCAAGAAATGCCACGCCTTCCTGGATCGACTCGAGGCCATCCTTGGGATCGACATCTCGATCATCTCCACGGGCCCTGAGCGGGGCCGAACCATCCTCCTACCCACCCCCACCCTGAAACAATGGGGCCTCGCTTAGCTCACGATCGTCCGGCCGAGAAAAAAGAGCAACACCTTCGGCCCCTCGCTCCCGGGCTCTCGCGGCGACCCTGGTCGGCGGCTTACGGCCTGGGTCCCTCCGTGTTCACGATCCCTGCAAAGAAGGCGGGCACGGCTCGGGGAAAGGCCTCCGCGGTCAGCCTTCCCCCTCGCCGGAGAAGAGGAGCGGACCGTCGCCCGCCGAGGGGCCCCGCCGCTTCCGCCAATGTCGCTCGGGCCCCGCAGGTGCTGCCCAAGCAAGCAAGGCGTGTCTCTTCGGGAGGGTGAGGGGAGGTGGGCCTGGACCCGGCGCAACCTGGTTTGCGGCGGCCCGGGGTCCCGCCGCCGGCGCGGCGCGCAGGTGGCGGGAAATATCGCATTAACCGCGGACCGATCACCGATGACAGAAAGAACCTCTTGGTTTTGACGGTCGTCGGTCATCCGTCATCGGTCAGCGGGTCGGGGGCCGAAGGTGCTGTTGCAGGGGCTCCAGGTCACAGCCTGTGAATCTCAAGACCTCCCATGAGGACCATGAAATACCCAGTTTGGAAGGTACGCCCACGGGCCCGGGCACCTCTTGTTACCTTGAATATTGCGAACGGCCCTGACGTTGCACAGAGGCCGACCGGCTGCACACCCTTCCAGTCCGAACCAAAGAGGTCCGCGTAGTGCCTGTCGTCGCACGGTGGGACCTCTTCGGCCTGGCTCCAGTCCCCGTCCTGCCGCAAGGAGACGAGATACTTGCCCCCCACCTTAGTCACCTTGATTTCAGGAGGACCATTCGCCTGGATGGCGTACTCACCCACCAGAGCGTCGGGCGACCCTGAACCGCAGCCGACGACCACCATTACAATGCAGGTCAGAAGTCCGCCCCGGTATCTCAAGGGCCACCTCGCGCAACAAGCACAGCAATTGAACTGGATATTGCTTGCGTCGGGGCTGCAACGTGAGAGCAGGGTAGCAGAGAGAATCGGAGGATTGCAAGACCCGACCGCTATGATCCTGGCCCTCGTCAGGTGAGGCGGCCTGTTGACGTTGGGGGCTCATGAAGGAATTGCCAGCGGCATTGTCGCGTAAGGATCGGGATGCCACCTGGGGTGAGTCTCGGGCAGCGCGACGGGCTGGGGATTGACTGCGGTCGGATAAAGGTGCAGAATCAGGGCATGACCCGTTAGCTCAGCCGGCAGAGCACCTGCCTTTTAAGCAGGGGGCCGCGGGTTCGAATCCCGCACGGGTCACCA
>JAKEGQ010000278.1 GCA_022615475.1 Candidatus Methylomirabilota bacterium
CCGCTGCGCACGCGGCCTGTCAAGCCATTCGAGTTTCTAACCCGTGGGGGTATCGTCGAGTCATTTGATTTCTTACCCGGACACTGGTCTCGGGGTGAGGGGTGTGGGGGTCATCGGACTGCCTTCCTAAGCGTTTTGGGTCTCCGGAGCTTCGAGACGGCTTCACCAGAAGCCCTCAGGGCCACGATCTTCTCCCTCCGAGTGCTCTGGGTAGGGGGGGTGTGGGCCGTGTCAGGTCGATGTGCCGTGTCCTGTGAGGGAGCGCTCCGGGGTCGAGTCGCCCGACGCCCGAGACGTTCCAGCTTCGCTTCGATGGCCCGAGCGAGGAGGAATGGATCGGTGGTGGCGCGCAGGCGCAGCAGATGCGCCACACGGGCCTTCTCCCCGCCTCCGCAGCCACGCAACCGGTCGAGGGGAGCCTGGGGCGCATCGTAGACCCGACGAAGCCGGGAGCCGACGCGCTCCTTGCGGATCAACTTCACGGAGGGTTGGAAGAGATTCATCATGATACGGAGTTCGTTGCGGTAGAGATCGTTGAGGAGCTCCACCGCCTCGGGGGTGTCGAAGCGATCCCAGCCGAAGAGCTTGCGGACATGGGTCCAGTTCTTCTGTTCGATGTGGGCGTTGTCATCTTTCTTGTACGGCCGCCCGCGGGTGAACTGGATGCGGTGGGTCTTCGTGTAGCGGACCAGGTGGTCGTTGAGGAACTCGCTGCCGTTGTCGGAGTCAATGCCCTGGAGCCGGAATGGCAAGGCTTGGCGCATCTCCTCGAGGCCCCGCACGATCCCGGTCTGCCCCTTGCCGAGCACGGCGCGGGTCTCGGTCCAGGTGGTGTGGATGTCGGTGACGTTGAAGGAGTGGGCGAACTCCCCCTCGGCGCAGCTCCCGGAGTGGGAGACCAGATCGATCTCGGTGAAGCCAGGGCTGGAGACATCCCAGTGATCGGTCTTGATCGGGATGTGGTGCTTCAGGAGGGTCCCGGGTTTGGTGCGGCCGTAGAGACGGCGACGAAGCCGACTCTTCAGGAGCTGCAGCCGGCGGTCGATCTGCCGAGGGCTGATGCGAAGCAGCTGTCGCTCCGTCTGTGGGGAGAGGACATAGTGGCGACGGATCCAAGGCAGCCACAGGGGCAGGAGCGCCTTGAGACGGACCGACCAGGGATAGCCCGCCGTTTCCCAGACCGAAGCCAGCACCTGGATCACCGGGCGGCCGTAGGAAGGCCCCCGTGGTTTCCGAGGCGAGGGACGATCTGCCGGACGCGGCCGGTTGAGCAGCCAGATCGCATACTTCCTGTGGTACCCACAGACGCGGCAGAACTCGTCCAAGATCTTGCCCTTCTGTTCCGGCTTGCTGCGGCGGTAGCGGTCCCAGACGGCTCGGAGGACCTCACGTCGATTCATGCCATTCATCTCCATCCCTCCCGCAGGGAGGGTTAGGTTTTAGATGGCGCGACGATAGGCCTCCGGGTCAGATTTTAGGACCTTGTCCGCTGATGTGTTGATGAGGTCATGAAGTCCACTCGACGGAGGCGATGTTGGCGTGGATCACGAAGCCCCCTGGTTTCCCCTTGAGAGACGCAAGGTACTCCTCCCAGAACTCCGGCCGGAAGATCTTGGTCAGTAGCACGCGGATCATGTTCGTGGCGCCGGTGAGACCCCAGCGACGCCCGATCTCCTTCAGGCGCAGGTCCATCTGGCTGAAGACGTTCTCGATCTGGTTCGTCGTGACCCCGGGGAGGAGCGGCTCACCATTGAGAAGAGCGCGCAGGTAGCTGAGGGAGTTGTGAAGGAAGCCGTTGAGATAGGCGCGCGCGTGGGTGGCCCCTCGCGGGAGCAGCTCGAGCATCTCCTCGCAGACAAACTTCGCGTTGTCCAGCAGTCCCCGAAGACGGAAGCGCCCGGCATCGGTCAACTCGATGAGGGCCTCGGCGTCCATCCTCCAGGCACGAGCCTCGAAGAACTTCTCGAGCAGCGGGTCCTGCCGCTTCTTCTTCAGCCCGTCCTGGTAGAGGGCGAAGCGCAACCCCCGGGGCCCATGGACCAGGCAGCGCTGGACTCGCGTCCGCGGATCCGCCAGGACATCGATCGACTCCTCGCCATCGTGAAGCAGAGCCCCGACAGGTTCGTCTGGAAACGCCTGCAGGAGTCGAGCCTTGAGGACCGGCCACTCGGCCTCCAGATCGAACGCCGCCACCTGGAGCGACCCACCGTCGCGCTTCTCCGACAGGACCAGCCGGAGGTCCATCTGCCCGTCGCTGAATCCCCGGCGCTGGCGCTTGAGTTTCGTCCCGTCGGCGATGACGACCTCCAGAGTGCGATCCTCCGGAGGCCGGAGCGGATCCAGACCCGATCCGGCCAGGTTCTGGAAGTAGTCGTAGGTGGTCGACTTGCTGGGACCGACGCCCTGCAGGTTCCGCCCCTCCCGGGCTGCACGCCGGAAGGACAGTTCGGTCGCCAGGCTCACGGGGCCGGCCAAGACCGCCCAGCTGTAACGCTTCCGCAATGGGATCGCGAGCGCCTCGCGCAAGGGGATCACGTGACGGCGCCTCGCCCGATCCAGGATCCGATGGTAGCGGTGCCGAACCCGTCCGAAGGGGAGGATCCACTCCTTCGCCTTCCCGTGGAAGCCGTTCCACACGTACCGATCCGGCCCCTCAGCTTGCAGTCGCCGGCCCAGCTCCTCCTCGAGTGCATCCAGTACGACCTCGAAGAGGCGGGCTGTGGAAAGGTCGCCGAACCGGTGAAAGGCTGCAACGAGGCTGTTGAAATCCAGTCCCTCCGGGGGTACGGTCGCTTCCACGGCAAGGGTGATCATCAATCGCCTCTGCCCGTCCATGGGGGGCCTCCTTCCAGCTCCGGGCGGAACCGGAGGGATCAACCCCCCTCTTTCAACCCCCGTCAACCCCTTCCATCAACACATCTCCGGACAAGACCGAAACTTGAGGGATTGAGAGCGATGCTCTTGCTGTACGCATTGATCGCTTCTTCTCGCTGACCGAGCGACCAGAAACGAGTGTAGCCCATCAGGTCG
>JAKEGQ010000279.1 GCA_022615475.1 Candidatus Methylomirabilota bacterium
GGGCACGGCTCGGGGAAAGGCCTCCGCGTCGTTGGCGAAACAGCTTGAGTGTGTCGCGAGTCCGGGGGTCTCGCACATCGCGATGGACACCCACGATGTTATCGGATGGTGGCGCGGCGCAAGGTAGAACATTGGTTTAGCGTACGCGTCTCGCGGTCCAGCCCTATTCGACGGAGGCGCGGGTTTCGCCGGCCTCCGCGGTCGACCTTCCCCCTCGCCGGAGAAGAGCAGTTGATCGCCGCACGCCCGGGGGGCCCCGCCGCTTCCGGCAATGTCACACGGGGCCTACACGTGCCGCTCAGCGGGAAGCCAAGGGAGAGACGAATTCGTGAGGAAGGTGGAATCTGCAGCACCCCGGACGATTGGACCTCGGCCAACGGGTGGCGGAGGCCGGGCACCCCAGCCGCCCGCAGGAGAATTTCGCCACCGCTTTCCCGCCTGATGAAATGGGATGGTGCGTGAAGTATCCGAGGACGGCTGGGGTGGCCGACGACAGAACCCGTTGGCGACGGAGGTCGGCCCGGAAGCCCCGGAGCGAGGGGCTGAAGGCGCGACTTCTTCTCTCGCACCGCTTGACTTTGTTGCGAGGGCACGGATAGCCTGGAGCGGGATAGGCGAGCGAGACTCTGGAGTGGAGGGGGTGCCATGTGTCTGCCAGCCACGTTGGAGATGTTCCGGTCTCTACGTTTTTCGCTCGAGCCGCTGAACTGGATGGCGATGGGCCTCGCGGCCGTCGCGGGTGGATCCCCCGCCAATCGCAAGGCGAGGCCCCTGAAGGTCTCACATGTGGTGGATCTGACTCAGACTCTCAGCCCGGAGTTTCCGAGCTGGCCGGGATACCCGTCCCTCGAGGTGCGCAACACCCATAACTATGAGCGCGACGGATTCTTCGCCAATGCGTGGCACGTACACGAGCACAGCGGGACCCATGTAGATGCACCTCTTCATTTCAGCGTGCAGGGCTGGTCGGCCGCCGAGATCCCGCAGGAGAGCCTGGTGGTCCCCGCAGTCGTCATCGATATCCGCGGCCGGGTGCGGCGGGACCCGGATACCCAGGTGCGGATGGAGGATATTAGGGCGTGGGAAAGGAAACATGGACGGGTTCCTCGAGAGGCGGCGGTGCTGATGTGGAGCGGATGGGAAAATCGGGCGGGCGACCAGGCAGCCTACCGAAACACGGACAATGAGGGGATCATGCACTTCCCCGGCTTCAGCCCGGAGGCGGTCGAATTCCTCGTGAAGGAACGCGCCATTGCAGGGATCGGCGTGGACACCCTCAGCCTCGATTACGGCCCCTCAACGGATTTTGGAGCGCATTTTGCACTCTTGCCCGCCAACCGGTGGGGAATCGAAAACCTGGCCAATCTGGGTCGGATCCCATCCAAGGGTGCGACGCTCTTCGTTGGTGTGCCGCGCGTACAGGGGGCTTCGGGAGGCCCCAGCAGGATCCTCGCCGTGTGGTAGATCCGGCCGCGTCAGACGACTTGACGCGCCCTTTGGTCATATGCTAAGTTTATTACTGATGGAGATTGTTGCAAGGCGAGAATCACTGAGGCCCCGACCGGTGACGAGCCGACGGGGCTTTCTTGTTGCATAGGGGAGGCAGATGAACGACGAACGTAAATTGGCCCTCTTCATTGATTTTGAGAATATCGCCCTGGGCGCCCGCGAGGCCAAGTATAAGACGTTTGAGGTTGGCCTGGTGCTCGAACGACTGGTGGAGAAGGGCAAGATCATGGTGAAGCGGGCGTACGCCGACTGGGAGAAATATACCGAGTACAAGCGGGGTTTTCATGAGGCCGCCATCGAGCTTATCGAGATCCCGCGGCGATCGTACAGCGGCAAGAACTCTGCGGATATTCGCATGGTCGTGGACGCCATGGACCTGTCGTACTCCAAGGAGCACATCGACACCTTCGTGATCGCGTCGGGGGACAGCGACTTCTCCCCCCTGGTCTCCAAACTCCGGGAGAACAACAAGTTTGTCATCGGGTTGGGGGTCAAGAACTCCTCCTCTGAACTCCTGGTGGCGAACTGTGACGAATTCATCTATTACGAGGACCTGGTTCGGGGGATCAAGAAGCCACGCATGGAGAGTTTGCCCGAGAAGAAGGCGGAGGTCTTCGAACTCCTGGTCGATTCCATCCTGGCCCTGATGCGCGAGAACAAGGATGTCCTCTGGGCCTCGATGATCAAGCAGACCATGATGCGCAAGCGTCCCGCCTTCAATGAGTCCTACTACGGGTACAGCACCTTCTCCAAGCTCCTTGAGGACGCAGCCAAACACAAGATCGTGGAGCTGAAACGAGACGATCGTAGCCGCACCTACATCATTGTGGGCCTCGGCGAAGGCCACCACTAGCGGGGTCCGATGACCGGACCCCGCGGTTTAGGGTTCGGGGTACCAGGAACGATGTCGCTGGGGGCGACTTCATGGAGCAGGGACTGAAAGAAGCCATCAAGTGGATCAATGGCGAGCTGCAGGATGACCCGAAGGCTACCATCGGCCTCCTGATTGATAAGGCCAGTCAACAGTTCAACCTGACCCCCCTTCAGACCGACTTCCTCTACCGCGAATATCAGCGCAAGGGCAATCGGCCGAAGCCCGAGTAGCCCGCGAGCAGTTCAGAAAGCGAACCCTCTTCGCGATCTGTGTTACTCGTACTTCACCGCGTCGGCGATGTTGACCCGGCAAGCGTAAAGCGCGGGGAGGAGGCCGGCGAGGAGCGACGTCAGCAAGACCAGGCTGGCGGAGGTCAGGAGGACTTCCGGTGGGAAGGCAAAAAGGATCGACCAGCCGAAGGACTGCTTGTTGATGACGTGGATCAGGATGAGGGCCAGGAAGAGACCGATGACGACACCGAGGATCTCCGCCAGAAGACCCAAGAGTCCCGCCTCCTGAAGGACCACCCGGAAGACCTGCCCGCGGGACGCTCCCACTGATCGCAGGACGCCGATCTCGCGCTGTCGCTCCAACACCGAGGCCCAGAGCACATTCAGGATCCCGAGGGCAGCCACGATGACCGCGATGATCCTCAGGGCGTGCGTCACGGCGAACGTCTGGTCGAAGATCTCCAGGACGCGTCTCTTGAGATCCTGATTTCGCATGACCAGAATGGCCATCCCCTCCCCCGCCCTCTTGATCCGCTCCGTTACGGCATCTGGATCCGCGTCCGACATCAGGTAGACCGCCAACACGTTGATTCCCTGCTCCCCCCAATGCCGGCGGAAGAGGCTGCGGTCCATGACAATCTTCCCTCCGTCGGTCGTGTAGTCGTAGAAAATGCCGGCCACATGAAAAGACGCAGGGCCGTTGGGAGTTTGGAGGAGAACCTGGTCTCCCGAGTGAATGCCGTGAGTCAGAGCGACCGCCTCAGAGATGATGATCCCCTCTTGAGCTTTGGCTCCCCGCAGGATTGCTGAGGAGTCGCCCTGGAGGAAGAGCAGCTTGCCACGGGCTGCCACGACCTCGAAATCGCCGGCGGCGAGGAGGAGCTCACGTCCGCGAAAGGCGATCTTGAGTCCCGTAAAGGGATCGACGGCCGCGATCCCTGCGATGGTGAGAACGCGGTCCGAGACTTCCGAGGGCAGGATCGCGCGGACGCCCTTGGTGAAGCGGGAGGCGGGGGTCACGACGAGATCCGCTCGGATCGTCTCCTGGACCCAGACCTCCACTGTGCGGCGGAAACTGCCGATCATGACCGCCAACCCGATCAGCATGCCGAGGGCGGTCATCATCGCGGCCACGGCCACCGCGTGCCTTCCTCGATACCCGCTGAGATGCGAGGCGAGGAGGAGTCCCGTCCCTCCGGGGACCTTCTTTCCCAGGCTGCGGACCGCCCAGGAAAATCCCAGGAGAGCCGACGGGGTGAGCAGGGCGCCGCCCAGAACGAGCAGGGCCAGCGCGACGTACCCGAAGAACGGGGTGCTGCCGACTGCCCCCTGGCGCGACGCCCAGTAGGCCCCGCTGAGAAGCAGGAGGCCGAGGAGCGAGAGGAAGGCGGGCCGCCGGCTGCGTGGATTGGCCAGCCCTGGATCAAGGGCTTCTCGCACGGAGAGCCTCGCTGCATGGAGACTGGGGTAGAGCGCGGCGAACAGGGAAGAGGAGAGGCCCAGACCGAAGGCAGTCAGGACCGTGAAGGGGTCGAACTCTACGGACGTGACCCGGATGAAGCTATACAGATGCGAGACCGTCCGGGAGACAGTATTGAGAACCTGGCCGGCCAAGAGGTAACCGAGACCGAGGCCCATGAGCGACCCGATCCCTCCGAGGACCAGGGCCTCGCCGACGAAGAGGGCCGCGACCTCGCCCCCCCTGACTCCCAGGGATCGGAGGATGCCGATCTGCTGCCGCCGCTGGATGACCGAGAGGGAGAGGGTGTTGTAAATGACGAAGGCCGCGACCACCAGCGAGATGGCGCTCAGGGCATTGAGATTCAGTCGGAAGGCCGCCAGCATCTTTTCGACTTGCTGATTGCGCCC
>JAKEGQ010000280.1 GCA_022615475.1 Candidatus Methylomirabilota bacterium
GACGCGCGCCATTCGGTCCTTCAACGCGGCCCTGCGCTCGGATGAGCGAGTGGACCTCTCCCTGGTGCCCATCGGCGATGGGCTCACCCTCGCCCGCAAGCGCTGAGCCCGCCATCGATGCGCGGCGCCTGAGCCCCCCTTAGGGCTCGAGCCGAAATAACTCACAACAGGTAAGCCGCCGCCTCTGGCGGCGGACTCCCCCAGGCTCTGCCGTCCCGTCGTGCACATCCTGCGCTGGAAATGCGACGGTCTCCTATCGCGGACCGGCACGTCCGCAGAAAGGAGACCGTCATGCGAGAGTGGCAGAGCCTCTCACACGTCCGATGGTACTGCAGATACCACGTGGTGATCGTTCCGAGGTACAGAAAGAAGGTGATCTTCGGGCAGTTGCGCAAGCAGATCGGCGGGATATTGAGGCACCTGTGCGAGCAGCAGGGCGTCGAGCTGGTCGAGGGACGGGCGATGCCCGACCACGTCCACCTGTGCTTGAGCATCCCGCCCAAGTACAGCGTGGCGAACACGGTTGGGTTCCTGAAGGGGAAGTCCGCCATCAGAATCCATCGCGAGTTTATGGGCAGGGAGCGGAATTTCACGGGCTTCCATTTCTGGGCGCGCGGATACTGCGTAAGTACGGTCGGGCTCGACGAGAAGACCGTGCGCGAGTACATCCGGAACCAGGAGGAAGAAGAGAAGCGACAGGAGAACCTGCCGTTCGGGGGGCTTCAGCCCCCTTCATCTCCCATGAAGGGGCGCTAGTCCCTTTCCTTTCCCACGAAGGGGCGTTAGCCCCTTTCATCTCTCCGAGGCCCCCTCGGGGGGCCTTCCTCAAACCACCCGCTCTGCGGGTGGTAGCTGATTCGCCGCCTCCGTACTTCAAGATTTCCGGTCTCCAGTAAGGCCAACTCTATCGCATTCCGCTCGATGTCGGCCAGCTCAATTTTGTTCGGGCTTGGGTCTCCGCGCTTCGCGCGCTCCTTCAACTCCTCGCCGAGGATCCTGGCCCTGTTCATCAGAGTCGTGTTGATGAAGGTCTCCCGCTCCTCGGGTGTGATGGGGGTCCGCCGTGCGAAGACCTCATCGGCGTTCGGGCCGTCAAGGCCTTCGGGCCTGGCATAGAGGTTGGCGCGTCGGCGCGCGTTCTCGATGTCGTCACCAGTCCAGTACTCGGGGTGGTCGTGCGAGGCGGCCTCGTGGTGCGTGAGATGCTTCAGGGTGCCGTTGCCCCACTCGCAGGCCCCGTTGTAACCGGGCGTGTAGGGAGGGCTCTTGAGGTACAAGACGCCCACACTCCACAGGAGCGACTTCATCTCCGGCACCTCGAAGGCCTTGGCGTTGTCGATCTTGATGACCAGGGGAGGTCCATGCTTGGCAAAGAGCGCCCGCAGGGCGCAAAAGACAGCCAAGCCGGTGGCGCGCTCGAGCGGTTGGCTCAGCAGGTTTTTGCGGCTCGCGAGGTCCCGCACCGTGAGGATCTGGGTGAAGGGACCCTCTATGGGGAGGTCGGGCTCAGTGAAGTCCATGGCCCAGATCCGACCAGACTTGAGGAAGCGAAGGGCGCGGATGGTTTTGCGGTGCTGATGCGACCAGTCCCATCGAAAGGCCTTGAGAATGGCCTTGAGCTGGCGGCGAGGCACCGTGGGGAAATGCACCTTCAACGTGGCCAACCCGACGCTCGGACCGTGGACCTCAAGCTGGTTCTTGATCTTCTCACTGAGCGCGTGGCCGAGGGGGCAGACAGGCCGCCCCCTCGGCACGTTGCTCAGCTTTCCCTGCATATACAGGCTGTACCACTTGGAAAGGGTCGAGCGACCGATCCCCAGGCGGTCGGCGATCTCGGTGAAGCTGAATTCATGGCCGCGAAGGTGCATGGTGAGGCGGCTGCCGGTCTCGCGGACCACGGTCTCCGTTTCCCGCCTGATGCGCTGTCGCTCGAAGCCATAGAGACCCTGGGCCTCGACCTCGGCCTCCTGCCTGGGCTGATCGATCAGCCGACGGATCAGGTCGAGATGACGCGCCTCCTCCCGTCTGTATCTCATCGCCCTTGTCTCCGTCGCTGCCGCTTCCGCTGATTCCGGCGCTGCGGAGTTTTTTTTTCCGCGGTGGCCGAGGCCTCATCGCCGTCCACCACGTACTGGGGAAACACCAGGCGGATCTCCTCGCGCAGGTTGGCGATCCGAAGCTCGGTGAGCATGCGCTCCCCCTCCGCCTCGATTTCCTGCACGCGCCGCTGCAGGGCCTCAGCATCTGCAGGCTTCACGGGGCGGCCCCGAGGCTTCGGCTCCAGGTCCGACATCGCCGCTTGGAGCACCTGGTCACGGAGCTCGAAGAAACGGCTCCGACTGATGCCGAGCTCCGTGCTGGCCTGCTCGATGCCCATGCGGCCAGCCACCGTCTCCAGGATCACCTTCAGCCGCGTCTTGGCTTCCTCTGAGCCGCTCAGCTTGTTCAAAAGGTCCGTGCCCATCGCCGGTCGTGCCATGACTCGATTCTCTCCCTGGTGCCTGTCCCTTGGGCCGCTCATCTCATCCCATGCCGCCGTCAGGTGTGCCTGCCGAGGACACACTCTGGCTGGCCGGCATGGGATCCTGCCCATTTTCTCCGAGTTGCCTGGCCAGGAGCAAGGCCCTCACTGCTGGATTCTTCCTCCCTCGTTTCCGCTTTCTGCCAGCGGCTGTTCCCGGTTTCCCTCCCTCGCCTGCCGATTTCTTTCCTCCCTGCCTTGTCTGGGCAGGCTCGGCCTTCCGTTTGACTCCCGCCGCGCGCCCAAGGACCCGCACCAGCGTCTGCAGCCTTGCGCACTCCCGCTCCAGCTTGCGGTGCGAAGCGGCAAGAGCCTCCAGCTCCTTCTCCGGGTTGCGCTGCCTGCCCCGCACACGCGGCTCGCAGGCCTGCAGCAGCCCCTCCAGGGCGCGCGCCTCCAGCTTGTAGTACTGCGTCGGGGTCCGGCCGAGCAGGGTCGCCGCCTCCGCTGGTCCCACCGCTCCGCCCAGCACCTCCAACACCACGCTCGCCACCTGCCGGGCCTCGGCGCTCACTGAATCGCTCGCCTTCTGGCGGTCCTTCCGAGGGGACGTTGCGCCCTTGGGCCGGCCACGCCTCGGCCGATCGGGCGCCTGGGGCCGGGCGACTCCATCGCTCTCGCTTTGGCCGGCAGATCCCGGGAGGACAGCCTCCTTCGACGACTCCTCCTTGTGTGTCCTACTCATCATCCACCTCCATGGAGCGCCGACGCAGCGGGCCAGGGCCTGCTTCCGGCCAAGAGGGTGGGGCCTCCTCGCCTGCGTCCGGGTCCTCCACGACCTCGCCATCCTCGGCACTCGCCGCCTCGGCGCGCCACTCCGCCAGGCTCGCCCGCACCTCCGCAAGCGCCGCCTCCAGAGGGCTTCGAGAGGGGCTGTGCTGTCGGTCCGCCTCCGAGGCCAGCTTGTCCATCACCTCCAGCGCGTTCGCCGACGACAGGGGCTCGGGCATCTCCACGTCCGAGCCGGGAAGCGGCTCCTCGTGCTGCCCAGCTTCCTCCTCAGGCTGCCCCGTAGACTCTGGGCCGGGCGGGGTAACCGCATCAGGCCCAACCAGCTCGATCTCCTCGGGCCCGGCTCCAGGCCGGCTCAGCACCACCCGCTCTCCGGCCGCGTGCACGCTGAAGGGCTTCCCGCCAACCACCCCGGCCAGGTAGAAGGGCCGCTTCGGCACACCGTGCCGCGCAAGCTCAAGCGCGTTGTCGGCCACCCGCTTGGCCAGCATTTCCCGTACCTCGGACACCGCTCCGAAGTACCGATCCGCAGGGCACATCCCCTCCAAACCCTGATGCGGCCTTCGAAAATTGTAATGGTCGATAAAATGTCCGATGCGACGACGTGCATCCTCCAGATCCGCAAAGACCGCTCGCTCCACGCACTCCCGGTACAGCGTCCCCCAGAATCGCTCGATCTTTCCCAGCGTCTGGGGGCGCTTCGGACGCGCCAGCAGGTGCTGGATGCCCAGCTTCTCCATCTCCTTGCGATACCGGCTCTTGCCCCGCCACGACGCATACTGCGGGCCGTTGTCGGTCAGCACCTCCTCGGGAGGGCCAAAGGCCGCAATCCCATCCATCAGCACCTCCAGCACCATCACCCCGGAAGCGCTCGCGTGGAGCCCGTAGCTCACGATGTATCGGCTGTGGTCGTCCAAGTACGCCGTCAGGTACACCCGCCGGTTCTGGCGCTTGAGCACAAAGGTGAAGATGTCCGTCATCCACATCTGGTTCGGCCGAGCCCGCTCGAAGCGCACCACCTTCGGCGGATGTGGCCGGGTCTCCACCTCCTGCAGCTCGTAGCCCTCGTCGTGAAGCACCCGAAGCACCTGGCTCTCCGACGCGTCCAGGCCCTGACCCCGAAGGAGCTCTTGGCTGATCCGAAGGCAGCCGAAGTCGGGATTCATCTCCTTCAAAAGCAGGATGGCCCGGCGCGTCACCTCCGTGACCTTACCGCCCTTGCCCTTGGTCCGTCCCCGGGGCTTGTCCGCCAGCGCCGCTGGCCCATCCCGCTTGAAGTCCCGCTTCCAGATGTACAGCGTGTGCTTGGACAGCCCCACCAGTGGGGCGAAGTCCTGCGCTGTAAGACCGCTCCGGATCCACAGATCCAGGGTCAGCAGCCTCTGCGTAGGCGTGAAGGTCCGGTGCCGCACTTCCTCGGGCCGAACGAGCTGTCGACCAGGGCGCCGGCTACGCATCCGCGCCGCCGCCGCTCCCCCCACCTCGCCCGTGGACAGCGACTGATCGAGCTCGTCCAGAAACGAGCCCCAACCGGGGGTGACAGGCTCCCCGTACCCATGAGGCTCGGGATCAGTTACCCTTTCCTCGTGATGCTCCACCGGCAACATCGGCCGTGCAGGCCGCTCCCGCAGCCCAGGCTCCACAGGCAAGTTCCCCTTTTCTCGCGTTCCGTTTCCGTCGTCTCTCATTCGTCTCCTCCTTTGGTGCGGCCATCGCCGCGTCAGGGGAGGAGCGAATTAGTCCGGTTGAACTCAGCTCAGACTGTCAGGAATTTCGGAGAGGGGCACAATCGCGGTGGAGGACGCGCGGCGTGTCCGGCGGCCTCCCGAAGGTGAGAGCGAGCCCTCGTCTGATGTGGGGCGGTGTCTTGGTCCCAATCGTCCTCGGACGCGCCGGCATCGAAGTCGAACATGGGGTCCGATGCCAGCCGGGGAGAAGCGAGAGGCGGTGGGCTCGAAGGGAGCCCGATGTGGCCCGCCACCTTGGCATCCCGCCCGCGCCCGGTCGCAAGCCCGAGGTCCCGTGGGCCGACTTCATCGCCTCGCACCAGGACACCCTGGTCGCCGCCGACTTCTTCACCGCGTAGGTACTCACCCCCCTTGGGCC
>JAKEGQ010000281.1 GCA_022615475.1 Candidatus Methylomirabilota bacterium
CCCGCTGGCCAGGATCGCGGGGATCCCGAGGAGAAACGAGAAGCGGGTCGCCGCCGCCCGCGTCATCCCCGCGAAGAGACCAGCCGTGATTGTGACCCCCGAGCGCGACGCGCCAGGGATCAGTGCCAGGCTCTGGGCGAGACCGATCGCCTGACTGCGGAGGAAGCCGACCTGCTCCATCTGTATCCGCCGCACTCCGACCCCCTCAGCGACCCAGAGCAGGAGCGCGAGGCCGACAAGGCTACTGGCGATCACCGGGAGCGAACGCGCTTCGCCCTTGATCACGTCCTCGAAGAGGAGGCCTGCACACGCGATGGGGAGGGTTCCGATCAGGATGAACCAAGCGAGGCGGGCCTCGGCGCTTTCGAGGGGCCGCCCGCGGAACAGGCTCGAAATCGCCTCGCGGCTGAGCCCTCTGAGATCGCGCGCAAAGTAGAGTAGAACGGCCACGAGGGTTCCGAGCTGCAGGACCGCCGAGAGGGGGGCTCCGGGGTCAGGCCACCCGAGGAGCGCGGGGATCACTCGCAGATGGGCAATGCTGCTAATGGGCAGAAACTCTGTCAGGCCCTGGATCAAACCGAGGAAGGCCGCCTGCCCGGTGGACACAACACCCTCCCGACGCTAGCAATGGGCCAGCCACCGATCGGGAGCCACCCCGCACACTCATTGACACCCTTTCAGTGGATTCCCGCGCGGCAAAACGCCGTCTTCTGCGCCGCTCGACCGGATCAGAAGCCCAGGACGCGACGCTTGAGGGCGATCCCTTCCACCACGTCGGCGACATCCTCGGACCGATCCGTCGTCGCCTCGAGGAGTTCGTAGATCTCCTTCCATTTGATCAGATCGGCGGCAGGGCGATTGCCGTCGAAGAGGGCCGCAATGGCCCCCCGGTAGACGTTATCGGCGAGGTTCTCCAGACGGTTGAGCTCCACACACACCTTCTCCACATCGGCAAACCGCGGCATGCGGTTCATGGCCTCGACGATCTGCTCGGCCGAGGCCACGATCAATCCGACAAGTTCCCGCGCCTGTGGCGTCGGCTCGGGAATGCGATACAGGACCATCCGAGAGGCAACCGCCTCGATTCCGTCCAGGACATCATCGAGACGCGAGGTGAGCGCGTGCAGGTCCACCCGATCGAGGAGGGTGATGAACGTCTCGTTGAGCCTCCGGACAATCCGATGGGTGAGCTCATCTCCCCGTCGTTCCAGTTCCTCGATCCCTTCCCACTGGGCCCGAGGATTGCGGTACTGTTCGAACATCTCCCGAAGTGCCTTGGCGCCGGCCAGGACGTTGATCGCCACCTCGCGAAACAAGCCGAAGAGCTCTGTCTCCTCCTGCAGCGCCCGCGCAATGGGACCCTCGGCCGGGAGGACGAGAGGCACCTTGGGAGCCTCGTCGCGCCTTCGGATCCCTTTACGGATCTCTTTATCTCCTCGCTCCCTGACATCCTCACCCCGGACAATATAGATCACATCCTCGGCGATATTGGTCGCGTGATCGGCGATCCGCTCGAGGTTGCGCGCGATCAGGACCATATTCAACGCCGCAGGAATCGCTTCTGGCTCGCGACCCATGAGCGTCGTCAGCTCCTGAACGAAACGATCCCGCAGATGATCGATGGCATCGTCCGACTCGATTACCGCGCGCGCCAGGTCCGGATTTCGGGTCACAAAGGCATCCAGGCTGCGCTTGACCATCTCCTGAGCGAGTTGCATCATCTTCGGAATGTCCACCAGGGCGTGGATCGGTGGCTCCTTGAGCAGCGTGAGGGTCCTCACGGAGATATTGACCGCGAGGTCCCCGATCCGCTCCAGCTCGCTGTTGATCTTGATCCCTGCCGCGATGAACCGAAGGTCGGATGCCACCGGCTGTGACAAGGCCAAGAGCTTGAAGCTTCGATCATCCAGGTCGATGCAGCGTTGGTCCATCTCCTCCTCGTAGCGGAAGACGGCCTGGGCCTTCTCGGCATTCCGCTCGACCAAGGCCTGGACGCTCTCCTGGATCATGGTCTCTGCCAGTCCCCCCATGGCGAGGAGGAGTTCCTTGAGCTCCCGTAGCTCGGCCTCAAACGACCTGAGCATCTCCTTTCCTCCTTGGTGCTTCGATTCGCAAGTGCGGTCTCGTATTCCCGTGAATCGAAGGACTTAACCAAACCGTCCGGTGATGTACGCCTCCGTTCTTGGATCCTTCGGGGTGGTAAACAGCTCGCGGGTCACCCCGAACTCCACCATCTCGCCTAAGAGCATGAACCCCGTGTAGTCGGAGACCCGCGCGGCCTGCTGCATGTTGTGGGTCACGATGACGATCGTATAGTCCTTCTTCAAGTCCAGCATCAACTCCTCGATCTTGGCCGTCGCCACCGGGTCAAGGGCCGAGCAGGGTTCGTCCATCAGGAGGACCTCGGGCTCCACGGCGATGGCCCGAGCGATACACAAGCGCTGCTGCTGGCCTCCAGAGAGGCCCAGCGCCGACTCCCGCATCCGGTCCGCCACCTCGTCCCACAGCGCGGCACCTCGCAGGCTACGCTCGACGATCGCGTCGAGCTCGCCACGACTCCCGATGCCGAGGATCCGCGGGCCGTAGGCCACGTTCTCGTAGATGGTCTTAGGGAAGGGGTTGGACTTCTGAAAGACCATCCCCACTCGCTTCCGAAGCTCAACTACATCGAGGGTGGGGTCGTAGATATCGGTTCCGGCGATCCGGATGCTACCCGTGATGCGGACCCCGTCCACCAGGTCGTTCATCCGGTTCAGACAGCGAAGCAGCGTCGTCTTCCCGCACCCCGATGGACCGATGAATGCCGTGATGCGATGCCGGGGGATCGAAACCGTCACGTGCTTGAGCGCAAGCTTTTCACTGTACCAGAAGGAGAGATCCTCGATCTCCACCATCGTCTTCTCCCCGAGCGATGCCGGAGGACCGTGCGCGCTCAGGCTCTCCGAAATCCGGACTTCAGGCATCATCATGTCTCTCCTAAACAGCCGACATGGCATACTTTTTCCGAAATCGGTTCCGCAACGCAATCGCCGTCAGGTTAAGCATAATGACGATCCCGAGCAAAAGCAAGGTCGTAGCAAACACCATCGGCCGCGCGGCATCCACGTTCGGGGACTGAAACCCCACGTCGTAAATGTGAAAGCCGAGGTGCATGAATTTCCGATCCAGGTGGATGAAGGGCCAGAAGGAGTCGATCGGGAGTGCGGGAGCGAGCTTGACCACGCCGGTGATCATGAGCGGGGCGACCTCGCCTGCGGCCCGAGCGACGGCCAAGATTAGGCCCGTCAGGATCGAGGGCATCACGGAGGGGAGAATCACGCGCCACGTGGTCTCGAACTTCGTGGCACCGAGGGCGAGCGAGCCTTCCCTTGTGGCGCGCGGGATCGCTGCCAAGCCTTCTTCCGTCGCGACGATCACCACCGGGACGGTCAGGAGCGCGAGGGTGAGGGAAGCCCACAGGATGCCGCCGGTCCCGAAAGTCGGCGCCGGGAGCAACTCCGGGTAGAAGAGCTGGTCGATCGTCACGCCGACGAAGTAGATGAAGAACCCGACGCCGAACACGCCGAAGACAATGGAGGGGACCCCCGCCAGATTATTGACGGCAATCCG
>JAKEGQ010000058.1 GCA_022615475.1 Candidatus Methylomirabilota bacterium
CATCTTCTGGCCCTCAATGCCACCATCGAGGCAGCCCGGGCCGGCGAACACGGACGGGGCTTTGCGGTGGTCGCGGATGAGGTTCGGAAGTTGGCTGGCGACGCGGGGTCCTCGGCAGAGCAGATCGCCAAGCTGGCGCAGGAGATTCGCGAGGAGAGCGGCCAGGTCCTGACCTCGATGGAGATGGCGGGGAAGGGGATCGAGTCGGGGCGGCAGGTCCTCCAGTTCACCGAGAAGGGCTTGCACGAGATCGTGCGCACGGTGGTCCAACAGGTTAAGCGCGTGCAGGAGATCTCTCATCTCACCGAGCAACAGACCCTGGGGGCCAGGGCGTTAGTGAAGACGATCGATGAGATTGCTGAGGTCGCTCGAGAGCATGCCCTCTCTACGCAAGAGGCCTCGGCGGCAACCCAGCAACAGATGGCCTCGGTAGAGCAGATGGCCTTGGGCGCTCAGGAGCTCAGCAACATCGCGGACAAGCTGCGCGAAAGAGTGTCTCGGTTCAAGGTCAATGCATGACAGGATAGAAAGCCTCGCCGCTTCAGAGGGACGCCTCTTCGTTCTACTCCAGGTGCGCGGGGAACCGTTTGCCCTTCCATCAGCACAGGTGCGGGCCGTCAGCCCGGTGGGGCGGATCACGCGCATCCCCCATGCCCCTCGGGAGGTCCGAGGTGTGACGAACTGGCGGGGGAAGGTTCTGACCCTGTACGATCTGGGAGAAGCCCTGGGGCTGGCGGGAAGGCCTGGTCTCGCCCCCTACACCGTCGTGCTCGCCCCGGAGAAGGAGGATTTCGACGTGGGCGTCTTGGCTGAACAGGTCCGGGAGATTCGCGCGATCCCCGACGAAGTCCTTGAGCCCCTCTCCTCAGCCAGGGGCCTCTGCCACGGGATCATCGATCTGGAAGGCCTCCCGGTGATGGTCCTCGATCCGAAGACCCTCCTCGATCGTCTGGCGATGGCAGTCCTGTCCGCCTCGTCCCCTCGATAGCGGGGTCTCGCCGGTGGATCTCAGCAAGTACCTGCCAATCTTCCTGAACGATTCTCGAGAGCATTTGCAGCGGATGGATGAATTTCTGCTCCGATTGGAGCGGCATCCCGAAGACGCGCAGGCGATCGACGCACTCTTTCGGTCTGCGCATTCCGTCAAGGGGATGGGGAGCACGATGGGTTTTGAGGAGCTGTCCAAGATCGCCCATTCCCTCGAGAGCTTCCTCGATCCCTATCGCAGGGGTGTTCAGCGGCTCGACCGTCAGGCCATCGACCTCGTGCTCCAAGGGGTGGACCTCCTTCGCAAATCGGTCGAGCAGGTGGCCGCCGGGCCGGGCCCCGGGGAATCGGCGGGAAAGAGCGGAGAGACGAGCGGGCCGTCGGTGTCGTCCCCTCCGCGACCCGCGCAGGGAAAGGTGACCCGGCGCGAGGGAATGCTGCGGGTGGCTCCAGAAGTCTTGGATGATCTGATTGACCTCACCAGCGAGCTCCTCATCGCCCAGGAAGATCTGGGGAACGAAGAACAGGTCTTCAAATTCCAGGCGCTCATTCAGGCCGTGGGCCATCAAGCCATGCAGCTCAGGATGGTTCCGCTGCAGACGGTTGCTGATCGGTTCCCTCGGATGGTCCGCGACATGGCCAGGCAGGGAGGGAAGGAGGTCGTCTTTGAGATCCGAGGCAGGGATGTGGAGATGGATCGGGCGCTGTTAGACAGCCTGGCCGACCCACTGATGCACCTGCTCCGCAACTCGGTGGATCACGGGATAGAAGGACCTGAGGAGCGCTCCCGCGCTGGAAAGCCGGCCGAGGGGACGGTGACTCTTGAGGCCTCGAGGCGAAAGGATGGAGTCATCGTCCAGGTGGTTGATGATGGGCGGGGGATCGACCCGGATGCGATCCGTCAGGCTGCGGTGACTCGGGGACTCCTCTCGGAGGACAAGGCGCAGACCCTGCCGGAGCCCGACCTCTTCCGACTGCTCACCCTACCCGGCTTTACCACCAAGGCGGAGGTCTCAGAGATCTCCGGGCGAGGCGTCGGGATGGATGTGGTCCAGTCCATGATCCAGTCGCTCCAGGGAAGCGTGTTGATAGAGTCCGTGCCTGGAAAGGGGACCACCGTCACCCTGAAGCTTCCCTTGACGCTGCTCCGCCTCCCGGTCCTGTTGGTCCAGGTGGGCGATGAGACCTACGCCATTCCCGTTACCCAGGTGCGGGCAACCCTGGACTGCCCTCCCGGAAGGATCAGGCCGACGGAGGGGCGCGACGTTTTATTCCGCGGGGAGGATCAGATCCCTGTGTTTCGTCTGCGGCGCCTCCTGGATCTTCCCGAGTCCGCCGCGAGCCCTTTCGTCGTCCTGGTTGATTCGAAGGGGAGGGATGTCGGAATGATGGTGGACAAGATTCTGGAGTATCGCGAGGTGGTGGTAAAATCGTTCCGGTCCCCGCTGAGGGGCTTCAGGGGAATCGGCGGGATGACCATCCTCGGAGATGGTGTCGTGGTCCCGATCTTGGATGTCGAGACGCTCTTACCCTAGGGGGACACGGCGGTGGGTGCGGACGGGATTGCGCTCAAGCATGAGACCCTGCGATCTCTCCTCGGTGAGATGGGTCATGTCCTGGTGGCCTTCTCCGGGGGCGTGGATAGTACTCTGCTCCTCAAGGTGGCGCACCAGGTCTTGGGAGAGAACGTTCTGGCGGTCACCGCCGTCTCCGAAACCTTGCCACCCGGGGAGCTCGAAGAGGCTATGACCCTCGCGGCCTCGATCGGCGCCCGCCATCAGATCATCCAGTCAGAGGAGATGGCCAACCCCGCCTTCCAAGCAAATCCCCGGAACCGCTGCTACTATTGTAAAGAAGAGCTTTTCAGCACATTGGCCACCCTGGCCACGGCCGCGGGGATCCCCTATGTTCTTGACGGTTCGACGCTCGACGATCAGAGCGACCACCGTCCGGGTCGACAGGCCGCGAAGGAATATCAGGTCCGTTCTCCCCTGATCGAGGCGAAACTGAGCAAGGCCGAGATCCGTGAGCTCTCTCGCTCGCTCGGCCTTCCCACGTGGGATAAGCCGGCCATGGCCTGCCTCTCGTCCCGGTTCCCGTATGGGACTCCCATCACGGGTGAGGGCCTGAGACAGGTGGGGGGAGCCGAAAAGGCGCTCCATGAGCTTGGATTTCGGCAGGTGCGGGTCCGGCATCACAACGAGATCGCCCGGATCGAAGTGGGAGCGGAGGAGATCCCCTGCCTGCTCGACGCCGAGGTGGCTCGTCAGGTCGTGAAAGCATTGAAGGCAACCGGCTACACCTATATCACGGTTGATCTCGAAGGCTATCGTACCGGCAGTCTCAACGTTTCCCTGTCCCGTCCGAACGAGTCCTCATAGGCTTTTCCACGAGGCGGCACCCTCTGGCTTACGCTCTGCCGGACAGCGCGCTGAAGGAGGCGGAGAACAGATCACGGATGTGGGTGGAGCTGACATGCGCGGATCCCAGGGTCGCCTTTCGGGGAGAGTGGCAGGGCCGCGAAGGGCCGGATGAGATCGTGGCCCTGGCGCGGGAGAAGGCGATGGCGCTGGGCCTGCCGATCCAGGTCGAAATCCAACGTCACGGCGTTTGGAGCATCGAGCCCACCGGCACGGTGAACCCCGGCCGCCTCTTCCGCCCCGAGAAACTCCCTCGTTCCGGGGTCGGAAGGAGGGGGCGCTGATGGGAGGGACCACGGTGAAGCACGTTGCGAGTCGGCGGCATATCAAGGTCGGAGTGCAAATCATCCTCTGGACCGCCTTTGCCGTCACGGCGTTTGGATTCTTTCTCGGGGGGTTCATCGGCAGGTGGCTCGTGGACATGGGACGCCCACAGGCAGGCATTGCCGTTTACCGAATCGCAGTGACGATCAATCCCTGGAATGCAGCGCTGCGCAATGACCTTGGGCTGACACTCCTCGTCCATGGTGACGTGAAAGGGGCAATAGATGAGCTGCGGAAGGCGGTTGCGCTCCGGCCCGACGTCGCCAAGCTCCGCAACCACCTGGGGTTTGCCCTCTTCAAGGATGGGGACATAGAGGCAGCGATTCCAGAGTTCCAGGAGGCAGTGCGATTGGCTCCGGAGCACGAGGACTATCGGAGGGATCTCGACATGGCCATCGTGGTAAGAACGCAAGAGCGAACGGGGGACACTACGGGTGGATCGAAGTGAAACGGAAAAGCCGGCCCTCAGGGTCCTCCGACCTCGCTGCTCCCGCGTCCCCCGAGAGCTTGGATGAGAATCTTCAGGGCTTGCTCCGCGGGTGGATTGACGCCGAAAAATTCCATCATGCTCTCGAAGCACAGGTCCTCATCTCGTCCGCTGCTGCTCACTCGACTGCTCAACACTCGACATCGAATGGTTGACAGCTCCCCCTTGGTCGCCAGTTGAAGAAAGCATGGACTCTCCGCCTCAAGCACGCCTTGGTGTTCTACGAGCACTTCCCTCAGGGTGACATCCAGCACCTCTGCCATCTGGAGCGTCATGATACCCTCCGTCATGCTGGCAATACGAAGGCGCCGAGGATTCTGTGTCTGCCGGGCGGGACGCCTATACCGTTTGCCCAGTGCTCGCTTCATGATCTCATGGTCTCCCCCCCTCGACCGCGGGAATGGCTCAGCGGCTCCGAAAGGCCTCGGGTGGCTTCGGGTGAGGCGATGACGCGCAGGCGGACTCGAATCACCCCGGGTCCGATCGCTCCGAGGACCCGAGCAGCGGCATAGGAGAGATCGAGAATACGACCGCTTCTGTTTGGGCCGCGATCATTGATCCGCACCTTCACGCTTCGTCCATTGGCCCGGTTCTCTACCACGATCCACGTGCCGAAGGGTAGGCTCGGGTGCGCGGCGGTCATCTGGTACATGTCAAAGGTCTCCCCGCTCGCGGTGCGTCGCCCGTGGTACGGATGGCCGTACCACGAGGCCTCCCCCGTCTCCTCGTAACCGGTGGCGGCGAGATGAGCCGTCTGGTTACCGAGCCCAGGTACGGTCTGTCCCCCCGCACAGGCAGCCAGGAGGAAGACCAGCACCCCTGTTTGTACAGCCAATAGGATTTTCCGCAGCCGCACAGCCACTATGTGGAATCTCCTCCGCATGAGAGACAAGGCCTAGCAACTTTAGTGCCAGTACCAGTACCGCACCTCTTTCATGACTGATGGCCGGTGCTGGTATGGCCTGGACGCCAATGAGAGAAGGGGCTACTGTGCGCCAAGTGCGAACCCTCCGGCGGCCCCCTGATAGACGGGAAGGAAGTCGATGGCCCACCATGGTCATTGACTGGGGCTCCGTTATTGCCTAAGCTCACCCCAGAGGGCAGGGGGGAGGAGAACTGAGGTGAAAGGAGGCGCCATGAAAACGATTGCCATGTTGATTGTCCTCCTCGTGTGTGTTCCCTCTTTCGCTTTCGGTGGGGAGATCTATGGGACCCTGACAGAGGGGGGCAAGTCCGTAGGGGGAGCAGCGCAAGTCGAGGTCACCTGTGCCGGGAAAACCTATCCGCGCAACACCACCGACCAGTATGGTTCCTATCGTCTGTTTGTCCAGGAGAAGGGGAAATGCACCCTCAAGGTGCATTACAAGGAACAATCTCCGTCAACTGAAATCTCCTCGTACGAGAGTTCCGTGCGCTATGATCTGGTCTTAGAAAAAAAGGACGGACAGTACGTGCTGCGGAGGAAGTAGGGATGGGTGATACGAAAAGGGACGGATGGGATAAGGCAGCGATCATCCTGCAGCCGGTGGGGGGCCTGTTGACCGCCCTGGCCGTCGCCGCCGTGGGATTCTTCGCCTCCAGCTTTCTCGAGCGCCGGCAGGCGATCGACACGAATGTGCGACTCTACTCAGAGCTCATGAGCAAGAGGGAAGAGGCGGAAAGCGCCCTGCGGAAGGATATGTTTGTGTCCATCATCCAATCCTTCCTCCAGCCCGCATTGGCCTCGCTGGACACCAAGGTGCTGAACCTCGAGCTGCTCGTCTATAATTTTCATGAATCGCTGAATCTCAAGCCACTTTTCACGCATCTGAAAGGGCAAGTCGCCGGTTCCAGGGACGGTGCGAAACAAGAATACATGGAGCGTCTGGATAAGGCGGCGAGAGAGGTCGTGCGAAAGCAGATGCTGGTGTTAGAGGGGGCTGGGAAGAAATTTGATCGCACGATCGATCTAGAGACCCTCTGGAAGACCCCCGGAGGCATCCCGCTTGAAGAGGCGACGCTGACGCTAGAAAACATCAAGAGGGATTTCCGCATCATTGTGCTCTATGCAGACTCGAAGGCGAAGGAACTCAAGATAAGATTGGAGATCAGGACGCACAAGGAGCCTCCGGCGGGCGTCGAGACCAATGTCGTCGAATTCGGGGTGGGATTCTTTGACTTTCCGATCATTGACAATACGCGCCTGTCCCATGATCAGCGCTGCGCCATCGTGCTGACGGCCTTTGGCGAATCCAGCGCCGACATCACGGGCATTTATTTCCCGGGAGCGTATGCGAGCCTCAAGGAGAAACCGTACTATCAAGAGGTAGTACAGAATCTGCTGAAGGCGAACCAATTCCTTGGCGAGAGCAAGGCGAGGTGAAATAAAATGAGGCGAGGGGTCGTCTTATCGGGTGACATTGGCAACAGGCCGGCCCTGCGGCGTGCGGCCGCTTGGCCCCTGGGTAGGCAAAGGAGGAAACACACATGAGACGCCTCGCAGTTGGCCTCGTCATCGGGAGCCTCATGCTGGGCGGGATGGCCCTGCCCGCCGAGGCAGGAAACTGGCATCGCGGCCACAAGGGGTATTACCGTTATGGCTATGGCGGCGGGTACTTCGCCGGGGGTTTCCTGGCTGGTGCGGGGACGGTGTTGGTCTTGAACACTCTCCTCGCGCCCCGGGTGGTCTATGCGCCGCCAGTCGTGTATGCTCCACCGGTCGCCTATCAGCTGGACTACCGGGCGCCGGTCTGCCAGAACGTGTGGGTCCAAGAGCGATGGGAGCTCCGACCCCAGCAGCAGAACGGCCTTACCACGTACTATCAGGTCTTGGTACCAGGGTACTGGCAGCGCCAGTGCTATTAGCATTCGCCCATACCAGGCAGAAGGCCACCTCTTTCGAGGTGGCCTTTTGTGTTTCCCATGACGAGGCAAGACATCCGGAAAAGCTCACGGCCCTCCTGCCTCGACCCCCCCGTTGGCCCCGAAGGATTGGACGATGTCTCTGAGGGCTCGTTCAGCCGCTGGGCTGACGTCGAGGAATTCCACCATCGTCTCACAATACGGGCCTCCATTTGGTCGGACAGAGCTTCCCCGACTGCGCACCACGCGACAACGGATGGTTGACAGGTCTCCATTCGTTCCCAGTTGAAGAAGGCAGAGGCTCTGCGGAGGGAACGTAGCCTGGTGCCCCACGAGCGCTCCCCACTGGGTCAAATCCAGCACTTCCGCCACCTGGAGGGTAGGGATCCCCTCCACAGTCCCACAAATGCGCAGGCGCGGACGCTTCTCGGTAACCCGGTCGTTGCGCAAGGATGAGGTCAAGAGTGTTGTTGGCCTCGGATCAACGATTAGAAGAGATTAAATACAGGCGGAGGTGTCACCGCGCCGGCAACCTCTCCGTGTGCCCCGGAAATGCCCCGCGAAGTTATCCTCCCCCGGTCCCTCTGTCAAGGAAAAAACCGGGACGAGATAATTGCAACATGGCGCGCGCTGCCTCGACGGCTGCCG
>JAKEGQ010000282.1 GCA_022615475.1 Candidatus Methylomirabilota bacterium
ACAAACAAGGCCGGGGCCAGGGAATCCTTCGCGATGTAAAGCATCAGACCCGTGAACTTCAGCCCCAGACCCGTGAGGTTGATGACCCCCACCACGATTCCGGCACAGGCGCACGCGGCGGCCACAGGCAGCATGTTCTTGGCCCCGAACTCGAGCGCCTCCAGAGTCTTCCGGATGCCCATCCGGGTCTGTTTCCGCAGCGCGGCCAGCACGACTACCGACAGGGTTGCGTAGATGCAGGCGTACATGGGTGTGTACCCGGCCAGCATGAAGTACACGATCACGACGAGCGGCAGGAAGAGGTGCCCCTGCTCGGCCAACACGCGTCCCAGCCTGGGCCTTTCCTCCTTTGGCACACCAGCCAGCCCGGTCTTGGAGGCCTCGAAATGGATGGCCATGAAAAGGGCCAGGTAGTAGAGCAGCGCGGGGATCAGGGCATGTAGGCAGATTTCGATGTACGGGATGCCCGTGAACTCGGCGATCACGAAGGCCGCAGCCCCCATGACGGGCGGCATGATCTGCCCGCCCGTGGACGCCACCGCCTCCACCGCAGCCGCGAACTCATGTTTGAACCCGGTTCGCTTCATCAGGGGAATGGTGAGCCATCCGTCCACCATCACGTTGGCCACCGCGCTCCCGGAGATGGTTCCGAAAAGACACGAGGAGACGCAGGAGATCTTGCCCGGTCCGCCCCGCGCCCCTCCCACGAGTGATGTGGCGAAATCCATGAAGGTCTGCCCTGTCCCGGAAACCTCCAGAAAGGCCCCGAACACCACGAAGAGGATCACGTAAGTAGCGGAAACGCCGAGCGGGATCCCGAAGATCCCCTCGGTGGTGAGGTAGAGCTGCTCCACGATGAGTTCGAGATCGAACCCCGTGTGCCGCAGCAGCCCGGGAAGGTGTTGTCCGAAGATCGCGTAGACCAGAAAGACGGCGGCGGTGATCGGCAGAGCCCACCCGATGCACCTCCGGGAAGCCTCCAGCAGCAGGAGGGTAAGCACAATGCCCAGGACAAAATCCCACCCGGTCAGGGGTTGGACCCAGGGGTACCGGGTGACAACATAGTCATAGTTCACGAAGATGTGGGCCATGCTGGCCAGCGCCAGGACGAGCAGGGCCGCGTCGAGGAATATCTTCCAGCTCGCCTTTCTGTCCCGGCCCGTCATGTTTGTCAGGAAGATGAGACCGAAGGTGAAAACGAGATGGATGGAGCGGTGCATCATGGCTTCCGGCGCCCCGAAAGCCGCGGCGTACAGGTGGTAGACCGACATGGCGATGGCGATGACTGCCGTGGCTTTCTTGAGCACCCCGAGGAAACCGTCCATACGCACATCCTCCCCGCTCGGGGGGCACACTTCCTCCCCCCGCCGCTTCTGTGATGGTGACGGGTTTTCGCGGACCGATCCGGTGCTTCAGCGAGGCGCTACTTGATAGCGCCGATCTCTTTGTAGTACTTGAGGGCGCCCGGATGGAAGGGGACGCCGATGTTGAGGGCCAGATCTGCGGGCTTCACCCCCTGCATGTCCTTCACCACCTGGGCCAGCCGGTCCACGTGGGTGCAGAGGAGCTTGGTGATCTTGTACACGAGATCCTCGGGCAGCTTGGCGCTGATCACGAGGTGGGTGAAGTACCCCACGCCCGGGGTATCCACGTCGATGCCGGGGTAGGTCCCTTTGGGGATGACCCGTTTCAGATACCCGGCGTTCATCTTCTGAAGCTCTTTGATCTTGTCATCGGGGATAGAGAGAAGGCGGATCTTCTTGTTGGTGGCAAGGTCAAGGATGGAGGAAGCCGGAATGGTGGTCCCCAGGAGAAATCCCTGGGCATGGCCGTCCTTCATCAGGGCCACGCCATCCGAGTAGCTTACGTGGTTGATCTTGCTCATGTCCGCGTAGGAGAGTCCGTAGATCTGGAGCATCTCCCGGCTCAGCTGCTCTCCGGTCTGGCCCTTGGGCCCGGGGCAGATGGCCTTTCCTTTGAGGTCTGCCACGCTGTTGATACCCGAATCAGCCAGCACGACCATCTGGAAATACTGAGGGTAGAGGTTGGCCAGTTGCATGACGTTGTTGGTCGGCCCTTTAAAGGGCGGCCTGCCTGCCACGCCGTCCACGCTGGAGCTCGAATTGCCGAACCCGATATCGGTCTTCCCCTCCTGGACAGCCATGACGTTCCCGATGCCGCCTCCCGGTTGGACCGAAACACTGGCGCCCGGAATCTCCTTCTGGATGAGCTCCCCGATGGCCCCTCCCAGGGGATACCAGGACCCCCCCATGGGGCCGGTCATCATCTTGAGATCCACCTTCCCCTGCGCAAGAACCTCAGCCGCACCTCCAAGACAGACGACGAGAGCCAAGACCAGAGCCAGGACCAGAGATACTCGTTTCATACGCCTCCTCCTCTCTGACGGTCGGATAACCTTATCCCACGCCGGATGGCCGTCGGCACCCAGCAGCAGGCATGCCAAACCGTGGGCGACCCACACAGCACTTGCGGGGTGACCCACCTTGGCAGATCATCTTGCCGCGGAAAACACCACAGACCGTTTCTTGGAAGTACCCGGATTGGACCAACCAGATCATAGAGAACAGAGGCCGTGGTGTCAAGCACCTGGAGCATGCTTGTGTGTATGCTCTTTGCCCTAATCGGCCACAAAACCTGCGTGGAAATACCCGTTGTCAATGAGATCAAGACACAATACAATCAATACAATCAAACAAAGGGAAAAGGCTTTTCCACAGAGAATCATGTCCGAGAGATCCGTATACCGGAGGGTGGGGCAGGATGAGGACCTGACGGGCATCGCGAGGCGGGTGGCGCAGATCAGCGTGTCCGCCATCAAGCAGATGCCCGTGCTGGCGAGCAAGGTCGAGGGGTGCATCTCTCTCGGCCAGGGGATCCCCTCCTTTGCCACCCCTTCCTTTATCCGGGAGGCCGTGATCGAAGCCCTCAGAACCGACGAGGCCGTCGGAAAGTATTCCCTTCAGCCCGGGCTGCCAGCCCTCAAGGAAGCGATTGGCGATCGCATTCGGAAGACCAAGGGGATAACCGTAGACCCCGAAACCGAAATCTTTATCAGTTGCGGGGGC
>JAKEGQ010000283.1 GCA_022615475.1 Candidatus Methylomirabilota bacterium
ACATGACGGTCAAGGAGTTGAAAAAGCTGTGGGAGCCGGAAGCCCAGGGAAAGGTGACCCGTTGGAGCCAGATCCGGCCAGGCTGGCCCGATAAGGAGATCCATCTCTTCGGTGCGGGTGTGGATTCGGGGACCTACGACTACTTTACCGAGGCGATCGTGGGGAAGGAGCACTCCAGCCGCGGGGACTTCACGGCGAGTGAGGATGACAACGTCCTGGTCCAGGGGATCGCCACCGACCCGCTGGCCCTCGGCTTCTTCGGGGTGGCCTACTATGAACACAACAAGGACAAGCTCAAGCTGGTCGCCATTGATGATGAGAAGCCTGAGAACGGAAAGGGTCGGGTCCTTCCGACCTACGAGAACGTGGTCAACGGCACGTACCAGCCTTTGTCCCGTCCGATCTTCATCTATGTGAATCGAAAGGCAGCTGATCGGCCTGAGGTGAAGGAGTTTGTCCGGTTCTACCTGACGGCTGGGCGGCCCCTGGTCCGAGAGGTCGGCTACGTTGCCCTAGCTGACAAGGTCTATGATCTGGCGCTCGCACGGTTTGACAGACGGGCGGTCGGATCCGTCTTCGGCGGAAAAGGCTCCCAGGTCGGTGTGACCTTGGAAAGCCTCCTGAAGGCCGAGGCGAGATAATAGTCGAGGTGGGTGACCGCCACGATGCTGCTACGCGCGAGGAGGAAGAGGGTTGGCGAGAGGGCCCTCCAGCTCAGCTTCTTCGTCTGCGGTGCGCTCTCTCTCTTGACGACGTTTGGCATCGTGGCGGTCCTCATCTTTGAGACTGTCGAGTTCTTCGCAGAGGTCTCTCTCCTTGAGTTTCTCACCGACACCCAGTGGACACCCCTTTTTGCCCAAAAGCATTTTGGCATCCTGCCGCTTCTCTCCGGGACCTTCCTCACATCGGCCATTGCGATCCTGGTAGCCATGCCAGTGGGGCTCGTGTGCGCCATCTACTTGAGCGAGTTCGCGCCGGAGCCGGTCCGACGAAAGACCAAACCCGTGCTGGAAGTCCTTGCGGGCATTCCCACCGTGGTGTACGGCTATTTCGCCCTCCTTTTTGTCACCCCGTTGCTCCAGACCTTTATCCCATCCCTGTCGGGGTTTAACGCCCTGGCCCCTGGAGTGGTCATGGGTATCATGATTATCCCCCTCGTCTCTTCCCTGAGCGAGGATGCCATGTATGCGGTCCCCCAGAGTCTGAGGGAGGCGGCTCATGCCCTCGGCGCCTCGCGATTGCAGGTTGCCCTTCGGGTGGTGGTCCCGGCCGCATTTTCGGGGATTGCCGCTGCGTTCCTGTTGGCTGTCTCGCGGGCGATCGGCGAGACTATGATCGTAGCGATTGCCGCCGGACAGCAACCTCGGCTGACCTTAAATCCCCTCGTCCCGGTTGAAACCATGACCGCCTACATCGTTCAGGTCAGTCTTGGAGACACACCGACTGGAACTCTGGAGTACAGAACGATCTTTGCGGTCGGCACGATGCTCTTTTTCAGTACACTCATCCTGAATCTCTTCAGTCGCTCGCTCCGTGAGCGCATCAGGGAGAGGTACGAGTGAGGCCCCAGGCTGCTGAATTGTACCGAATGTTAGCCCGCCGACACTGGGCGGAGCAACTCTTCAAGATCGCCGCGGTGGCGACCCTCGTGATCGTCTTGGCGACGCTGGCGACTCTCCTCCTGGATGCGGTTATGGACGGGGCGGGGAGGTTGAGCTGGCAGTTCTTGACCAGCTTCCCCTCGCGGAAACCGGAGGAGGCCGGCATCCTTGCCGCCCTGGTAGGGACGACGTACCTGATGATCTTGACAGCGGTCGTTGCGGTTCCGGTGGGGGTCGGCGCGGCCATTTACCTGGAGGAATATGCAAAGAAAGGATGGTTTTCTCGCGTGGTTGAAGTTAATATTGCCAACTTGGCCGGAGTCCCTTCCATAATCTATGGGCTTCTGGGGCTGGAGCTGTTTGTGAGGGCGATGGGCCTCGACCGGAGCCTCCTGGCCGGCGCGCTGACGATGGCCCTCCTCGTGCTCCCGATTATCATCATTGCGGGCCGAGAAGCCCTGCGAGCGGTGCCCCCCTCGATCCGTGAGGCTTCCTATGCCCTCGGGGCCAGCCGGTGGCAGACGATTCGGTATCAGGTGTTGTCCCTGGCCTTTCCAGGCATCCTGACCGGATCGATCCTGGCCCTGTCACGGGCTATCGGTGAGGCGGCCCCGCTGATCACGATGGGGGCCCTGACTTATATCGCGTTCCTCCCGGATGGACTGTTGGCTCCTTTCACGGTGCTGCCCATCCAGATCTTCAACTGGGTCTCACGGCCACAGAAGGGATTCTTTGCCGCGGCCGCAGCTGGAATTATCGTCCTACTGGTGGTGTTGCTCCTGATGAATGCCCTGGCTGTCTATCTGCGCCAGCGGTATCAGCGGAGGCTGTATCTATGAAGGTGGCCTTCGAAGTTCAGGATCTGAACTGCTGGTATGGAAGCCGCCAGGTCCTGCAGAAGGTGTCGTTGTCGATCGCGGAGCATCATATTACCGCAGTGATTGGGCCGTCGGGATGCGGCAAGAGCACGTTTCTTCGCTGTCTCAACCGGATCAACGACCTCATTGACGGCTTTCGAATCAGCGGTCACGTCCTCTTCAAGGGCCAGGACATCTATGACCCTGCGGTTGACCCGATCGAGATCCGGTTCCGGGTCGGGATGGTATTTCAAAAACCCAATCCGTTCCCCAAGTCCGTGTACGACAATGTGGCCTACGGCCCACGGCTTTGGGGAGTACGCAAGCGGTCCGGGCTTGATGCTCTTGTAGAAGAGAGCCTCAAGAAGGCAGCCCTCTGGGACGAGGTGAAGGATAGCCTTGCCCAGAACGCCCTTGCCCTTTCGGGAGGCCAGCAGCAGCGCCTCTGTATCGCACGGGCGTTGGCCGTGGAGCCCGAGGTCCTGCTGATGGACGAGCCGTGCTCGGCCCTGGACCCCATCGCCACGGCCAAGATCGAGGAGTTGATGCTGGATCTGAAGAAGGATTACACTATCATCATCGTGACGCACAATATGCAGCAGGCTGCCCGGGTCTCTGACATCACGGGGTTCCTCTTGCTTGGGGAGCTGATCGAGTTCGGCGTCACCAAAGAGCTCTTCACGACCCCGAAGGACCACAGGACCGAGGCGTACCTCACCGGGCGGTTCGGCTAGGGAGGTAGGGTATGACGAGGGTGCTAGAAGCCGAGCTCCAGGAGCTGAGGCAGCAGCTCCTGGCGATGGGCGGACTGGCGGAGACGATGATCCAAGGGAGTGTCCGGGCCCTGGTCGAGCGGAACGCTGACTTGGCCCACGGGGTCTTCCGGTACGAAGAGGAGATGGATCAACGCTGCATCGATCTGGATGATCGGAGCTTCAAACTGATAGCACTCCGTCAACCGGTGGCCTCCGATCTCCGATTCATCACCGCGGGGATCAAGATCAATAGCGAACTGGAGCGGATCGGGGATCTCGCGGTCAATATCGCCGTGCGGACCCTCACGCTGCTCAAAGAGCCCCCGGTTGACGTCCTGGTGGATCTGCCCAAGATGGCGCAGCTCTCTCAAGAGATGGTCAAGCGGAGCCTGGATGCCTTTGTCAGCCGAAATCCGGATCTGGCGCGTGGGGTGATCGATGCCGACGACGCCATTGACGGGCTCCGGGACCGAGCGTTTCAGCAACTCGTGGTTTTCATGAGTCGAGAGCCGGGAGCAATCCGCCAGGCTCTGGAGCTGATGCTCATCTCGCGGAGCTTGGAGCGGATCGCCGATCACGCCACCAACATCGCCGAAGATGTCATTTATATCGCCAAGGGGGAGGACGTGAGGGAGCGAGGGGATAAAGAGATCCGGAAGGGGATCCGGTCGCGGGAGGGGCTACCGCAGATGCCCGCGGCCGCCTTGGCCGAGGGCGCGGTTGCGCGGGTCATCCAGGAGGAGACGGAACTTTTCGGTCTCTTTCGGGAGGCGGCAGCCAACGTCCTGGCCGGGGCCAGGGCACTTCAGGAGATGTTCGACCAGTACAGTGATCCTCGGTCGCAGTGGGCAGGGATCGAGCAGTTGGAACGGCGAGGAGATGAATTGACCCATCGCGTCGTTCGGAGACTCAATGAAACCTTCATCACGATCATCGATCGCCCGAACCTGCACGCACTTGCCTCCCGTCTCGACGATGTCCTGGACGGGATCGAGGCGGTCGCCGCACGGATGGTCCTCTACCGCATCCCCGAGCCGACGGCCGCGGCCCGGGAACTGGTCGGCCTTATCGTGGCGTCCGCCGAGCAAATCGTGGAGGCCATCGACCATCTGCCACGGTTTACCGATGTCGAGAAGGTCTGTGTCGAGATCAATCGGCTAGAGAACGTTGCCGACAACGTCTACCGGGGGGCCATTGCGGCACTCTTCGAGGGTGATCGCCCCGCCGCCGATCTGATCAAATGGAAGGAAATCTACGAGTTCCTCGAGGCGACGACGGATCGGTCCGAGGATGTCGCCGACGTGGTGGAAGGGATCGCCCTCAAGCGTCGCGTCCTGGGCTTCTGATCCGGGAGAGCAACGCAGCAGACGGCGCGTCGCCGTGCGGGGATCCACTGAGAGGGCGTCGATGAATGTCCTGGTGGGCTCCCGATCGGTGGCTGGCCATCGTGACGTCGGTACATCGATTGCCTTCACGCTTCGATAATGAGAGGGTGTTGTGTCCACCGGGCAGGCGGCCTTCCTCGGTTTGATCCAGGGCCTGACAGAGTTTCTGCCCATTAGCAGCATTGCCCACCTGCGAGTGATCCCCGCGCTCCTCGGGTGGCCTGATCCCGGAGCCCCCCTCTCGGCTGTCCTGCAACTTGGAACCCTCGTGGCCGTTCTCCTCTACTTTGAGCGCGATCTCAGAGGGCTCAGCCGCGAGGCGATTTCGAGCCTGCTCCGCGGGAGGCCCCTGGAAAGCGTCGAGGCCCGCCTCGCGTGGTTCATCCTGATCGGGACCCTCCCCATCGCGTGTGCAGGCCTCCTGTTCGAGAACATGATCAAGGGCGAAGCGCGTTCGCTCTCGGTGATCGCCAGTAGCCTTGTCGGCCTCGCGCTCCTGCTCTGGATCGCCGAGGGGGTCGGAGTGCGGCGGATACAGATGGAGCAGGTCGGCTTCCTCCGCAGTCAGGCAATCGGTCTCGCCCAGAGCCTGGCACTGATCCCCGGCGCGTCGCGCTCGGGGGTCACAATCACGGCCGGTCTCTTCGCGGGGATGACGCGGGCGGCGGCGACCCGCTTCTCGTTTCTCCTCGGGATCCCCGCGATCCTGGCCAGCGGGGTGTATGAACTGAAGGCCCTGGTCGCCGGGGGCATCCAGGAGATTGGCTGGGGGAGCCTGTGCCTCGGCCTTGTAGCCGCCGGCGTCAGTGGATATGTGGCAATCGATTTCCTCCTCAAATATCTCGAGCGACACACCACCTATGTGTTCATCTGGTACCGGATCGGGCTCGGGCTCCTCTTGTGGGCATTGATCCTATCCGGCGTCCTGGCGGCGTGAGAGTCTTCGGTGGGAAGGGGCGAAGATGGTAGATGGGAGAACGCGAATCTTGTTTGTGTGCACCGGGAATTCGGCCCGCAGCCAGATGGCCGAGGCCTTTGCACGCCATATGGGGGCGGGGCAGGTGGAAGCCTCAAGTTGCGGAATCCACCCGAAGGGGCTGCATCCTCTCACAAGACAAGTGATGGCAGAGAAGGGGATCGATGTCTCCCGTCAGACATCGAAGGCCCTGACCGATGAGATGCTCCGCAAGGCCGATGTCGTCATCACCGTGTGTGGCCACGCTGATGAGCACTGTCCGGCCCTCCCCGCACACGTTCCTAAGCTGCACTGGCCGGTCGATGACCCCGCCGTGCTCAGAGGCCGGGCGCCCGAGGAGGTCCTGGCCGCCTTCCGCCAGGCCCGCGACGAGCTCGAATCGCGCGTCCGCAAGTTCCTTTCGATGCTGTCGAAGGAAAAGATGGCTTCTTGAGCATCACTCGGCCTAGCGCGAGAGGCGACCGCGGTTGCGTGCGACCCACCGGTAGATCCGATCGGCCAGCCACATGCCGCCTCGGGTGTGGAAGGGGAGCGTCATCACAGCTGCACCCGGAAGTCTGGCAAGGGTCTCGCGGACAGCGGCAGCGCCCGTGAACACCTCCCCGCGCTCGTCGATCAGGTGCAGCTCTTCGCGGCAGCGCTGCAGTGATACGGTCGGGAAGCGTCCTGTCAGGTTCGGCTCTTGGAAGGGGATGAGATCGAGCCGTTTTGCATGATCTTTCCGGTGGACCCACCGGGCGATACGCCGTCAGAGACCTCAGTCGCCGTCATAGATGATCACGGCTTTACGGTCGGCCAACGCGGGCTCCCCTCTCACCGGTACGGCGCGCACGACGCCATCCCCAGAAGGCGATGGCCAGAAAGACAAACAAGAGGGGAAACAGGACATAGTCCAGGTACGATGTGAGGAGGGCGAGGCCGACCAGACCGAGCACCCAGGGAAGCAGTGGGGTGAAACAGCAGACCGCGGTTACTATCGTCCCCCAGAGTCCTATCTTGAAGAGCTTTCCCTCTTCCACGGTCCATTGACTCCGGATTTTTTCTAAGCCACAGGCTCCGAACTCGTAGGTGACGCGTTGCTTCACGCCGTGGCACTCGATAATGTCACCCGGCCGTACATCGTCGGGCAGAATAATTGTTTCCTCGCCGACGGCGCAGCTCGCCGTCCTTGCCTCAGTAACAGACCAGACGCCTTTTCTCTCGCTCGCCCGGAGCGAGAGGCCCGCTCAGTTAGGGCAGTCGACGATGTCACCGCTCTTGATCCCGACCGGGAGATCGATCTGCTGTCCTCAGCCGTGGCAGGATGCCCTCGGCATCACTCCTCTCCTTCGGCTGCTTCTTGCGGCACGCGCTACGTGATGCCAAGGAGCCGCTCGATCTTGCCCCGGTCAAAGCCGACGATCATCTCACCGTCGATGACCGTGACCGGGGTCGCGCGCACCCCAAGCTTCACCAACTCCTCCAGCGCCTGTGGATCCTCTCGGATATTCTTCGCGACGAACGAAACACCCTTTTGAGAAAGAAACTCTTTCTCCTGGTCGCAGGCGCCTCACCCTGACTGGGTATAGACAATCACCTGCTTGGCCATGATGTCCTCCTCGTGTATTGCGTGCTTGGCTCCGCCAGGAGTGAGCCGAAGATCTCCCGGCCTGCTTCAAAGGCTTCGTTGAGTGAGAGGGCGACACCAGAAGGTTCCTCTCTTCCCATCCGCCAGGCGTCGAGATGATCGTTGCTGCAGAAGAAGCTGATATTGGGGCACCGGGACTCCGCGACAGGACAGGAGTCATCTTCTTCTGACGTTGGAAACCAGACAACGGTTTCAAGCGGAAGGTATCGAGTCACGCTCTCTGGCTGCGCCTGGACCTCCACCGCCGACCCGCAATGGGCGCAACGAGACGAGATCCTGGCATCCTCGTTCAGCATCGCAGTTATCCCCAAGGCGTCCACCGCGCAGAGGGCAAAAACCTCTCGACCACTGAGATGGACCCGGTGTGGAGTCGGCGTCGCCGAGAAAGGATAGGCGGCCAGAACCGTGTTGCCTCTGGTATCGAGGACGAGGAGGTCCCTGGACGCCAACCGACGCAGGATCTGCTGGATTTGCACCGGCGGGATTCGGGACTGCTCCGCTAGGGTTGCAAGCTTTGGCGTCGCCCCTGAGGCAAAGTTCCGAAGGACCCGGCGACGGAGCCGGTCCTCTTGTTTGGTGAGGTGAGCGGCCCTCAATCGGTCCGCCACGGTCCTGATGCCATTAGGCAGCGGCACTTTGATTCTCCGGTTCAGGGCGGCACAGGGAATCTAACGGTCCCGCTCTATTCGTGTGCAAGCCCAGATGTGTTTGGCGTTGTCTGAGACCATGTCGCGGGCCAGCTCTAGGATCTTCCGCACCCGCCGGTCCGCCACGCGGTAATGCCGGTTTCGGCCCTGGCGAAAGGCGGTGACATACCCGCACCAGCTTAAGCACGCCAGATGACTGGACACGCGGCCCTGGGGTACGCCAAGCGTCTTGACGAGTTCTGTCACTGTGCGCTCACGCTGAAGGAGCAGTTCGAGAATCTTGAGGCGGGTCGGATCGCCGAGACCACGGAAGAACTTGGCCTCGAGTTGTAGCTGTTCGAGCTCCTGCGCCGGGAGCCGTTTGGTCAACGTGGACATTCTCTCTCCGTTATTGCATACGCTTATTCGTATTTTAAGTTATAGTCAGCGTGGCTGTCAAGGGGAAAGGGCGGAGCAGTTCCCCCGCGACGGCAAACGCCTTGACACGGGTGGGGACGGAGCATATAAGCGCTGAACGGGGCAGCGGATCCTTAGGCGAGAGCCGTGCCTGGACGGTGCCCCTGTGAGGGGAGTGGGCCCATGAGCAAGGCAGGGAAGCGGCAGCGCAAGGAAGAGGCGAAGGTGCGGCGGGCCGAAGAGCGACGGCGTGAGGCGCGGCGTCGGCAAATCATGCGGCTCGCTGCGTGGGCTGTCCTGCTCCTTAGTCTCGGCTACGCGGGCTATTGGGCCTACGGCAGGATCACCGCACGGGTCACCTGGCAGGAGTTTTCCAGTTTGGGGAACGCCCACATCCCGAATCCTTCCACCCCGCATATCCCGTACAATAGCGATCCACCGACCTCCGGGCCTCACACCCCGTACCTCGCGAAGTGGGGCATTCATGACCGACCCGTTCCTAAAGAGGAACAGGTCCACAACCTCGAGGACGGCGGGGTGATCATCCAGTATAACTGCCCCGAAGGGTGCCCCGATTTAGTCGACAAGCTGAAAGCGATTGCGCAGCGGTACGACCGCCTGATTCTTGCCCCGTACCCCGGCATGGACAAACAGATTGCGTTGACGGCCTGGCGGCGCCTCGACAAGTTCAACGAGTTCGGCGAGCAGCGGATCATCCGCTTCATCGATGCCCACATCGGCATTGACCACCACCCCCGCTAAGCCAAGGCCGCTTCCGGGAAGTCCTCTTACTCTCCTGCGTCTTCTGCCGTTCTGGGCCGTCCTATCGAGTGCTCACACCGGGTCCACACTGCTCCCTTGCTTTACTGGTGCACGAAGCCAGTCCAAAGGGCCAGGGCGAAGGAAAGAACCGTCAGCCCGATCGTCCCAAACGCCGCAAGGGTGTCGCTGATTCGTTCCCGCTGACGGTCCTTATGGCCGAGAATCGTCGCTGTCAGGTATCCTCCCACAAAGCCGCCTGCGTGGGCGTAGTTGTTCACCCCGGCCATCAAGAAGCCCATGATAAAGAGGACCAGTGCCCATTGCCCGTACTGGCGAAGGATCGCCACCCCGAACGTGCCACCCCGGCTGCGCCCATAAGAGACCATGGCTCCGAGGAGCCCAAAGATCGAGCCCGAGGCGCCGATGGTGAACGCCACGCCGACCCAATTGGACACCACGAAGCCGAGCACCCCCGCCGCCGTGAAGATCACGATGAGCCGGGAGCGGCCGTACAGCTCCTCGACCGCCGGAGCAAGCTGGTGGATCCACAGCACGTTGAAGAGAAGATGAAGCAGGCTCCCGTGCAGATAGATGGCGGTGAATAAAGTCCACCAGCGCCCGAAACCCCAGGCGTAGGCACCGGTCATGCCGAGGGTGTCCAGCGCCCTGGCGCTCGGCGCAAGGAAGTCGAAAGGTCCCCGCGGGCCGAGAGCGGGGAGAGGATCAAGGAGCAACGACGCGACATAGGCGGCAATGCAGATCCCGGTGACGACGCGTCCAAAGCTTGCTTCGCGGAGCAGACGCCCTACCGCCGGCCCAAAGCCCCACAGCCCCGGGTTTCGCGCCCCACAGTAAAAGCAGGCGGTCGCATCCACGCTATTGAGTTTCCCGCAGGACCGGCAGATACTTGCGCCGCCTTTCTTCCGGAACACGCTGGACCCCCATCACACAGCGGAGATCTCGTGACAGTTCTTTATACCGTGGCCCCGTCGTTCGGTCCATCACTTTGGACCGCAGAGGTTGGCGGGGCGCCGGCCTTTAGCTCACGACCCGCTCGCCTGGCGTAAGAGCGTCTGGTAGCTGTGTTCTGTGGGGCGGAGCCAAAAGAGGATCCCGAGGGTGAGAGCTGACAGCACGACGAAATCGTGGAGCAAACCTGAGAGCAGGAAGAGGAGCAACCCATAGATGGCTATGGCGTCCGCCAGGGAGAACATGATGATGTGCCAGGTCGCGATCGATTGCGCCACGGGCCTGGCGCGCTGGCGCAGGGCCTGGGGAGTGAGAAACTGCGCACGAATCCTGCCGATCACGCCAACGTTTCCGACGGCGGCGAGCCATAAGAGAATCCGAAGGAAGGGGGAGGGGCCCAGGACGCCCTCCTTCGGAATGACATCTCGCGAGAGCACCAGGAAGACGAGGAGTCCGTAGGTGAGCACGGCTCCGGCCATGGCCGCGTGGATGATGCGAAGGTGCCGGAAGGCGCTCTCCGGGTCATCAGATTTTCTGGATTGCGGGATCGGCCCCATCGTCTCCCCTCCAGGAGATTCCGAGATCGTAGGCAAAGGGAAGCAAAGCAGTTCTTGTGCCAATGCGATTGGGATTCCGAGGGATTGCGTCCCTACTGTTCGAGGAGGGCCAGGACGCGCTCGAGCCGTGCGGCGGAATCGTCGAGCCCCCCAGGGCGATTGCGGCGTTGCCAAAGCTTCCGGTGCTGGCCGATCAGCGTTCGGAGTTCCTCGCCGACTTCGTTCCGCGATTGTGCGGGGAGCGCGCTGATGGGCGCGCCGAGGCCGATCCGGACGCGGGCCGTTCCGAGGCGACAGGCCAGCCGGAGCATATCCGCCACCCAGCGAAACTCTTCCAGGATGGTCTCAGCATCCGGTCGCGCCATGCAAGCGTCACTGAGCGGTGCCATGACCTCGTCAACGTAGGCGCGCGTCTCTTCCAGGCGTTCTGTGGTGAGTTGCCGGAGTGCCCGGTGGGGCCGGTCTCGATCAGCGAACACCAACAAGTGGAATGGAACCGAGCCGTTGTGGAGGGGGATTCTTGTGCGCAGATATGTGTTCCCAAGATTGTACGCGAGCCGCCCCATCACGCCGGCCTGATCCGCGAAGGCGTGGAGCCCAAGCAGGGCGGGAATGTCCAGCTGGCCGTGCTCGGCGGTCGCGCTATTCCAACTGAAGGCCGCACCCGCAACAAATCCAAGGTAGCTGACCGGAAGCGGTTGGAGGTGCCCGTTGTCCCCCCAGTCGGTCGTGAGGACGCCGATCGCTCCGGTAGCCCGGCCGGCCAGCACCGCGTTGCTGATATTGGCGAGGGCATTCGCCGTCCGCCCGGCGAGGCTGTTCCAACTGCTCGTGCCCGGACAGACGTAGAACCGGAGCCCGGCATCCGCGAAGAGGCGTCCGCGCTCGGCGAAGGGATGATTGCCCTCGTAGCCCCACTCGAGTGGGATGACGTCTTTGGAAAGTGTGCCGATCAGCGCGGGCCGATCCCGGATCACATCGGCCCAGAACTGCATGGTCCTCCCCCGTTGGGTCACCAGCCGGTGGATCTGCCCAAGGAACTCGAGATAGACCCCCTCGACCCCCTTTTGCGCGCAGGCGGCGGCGGACCGCCCCTGTCCAAGATCGAGGGTCTCGTCGAGGCCCACGTTGAACTGGCTGCTGCTGAAGTGAGGCAACAGTTGGTCGTAGAGATCAGACAGAAGCGCGAGGCTGCCCGGGTCGACGGGGCAGAGGCCATAGGGCTCTGGGCTCGGGCTGAAGGGATGAACAATGCCCTTGGGACATTCGGCCAGGCGACGGTAGGGTTCGTGAATCAGCCACCGGTGCATGTGGCCGAGGCTGTTCTGATTGGGCACGAGCTCCACGTAGCGGTTCCGGCAGACCGCATCTAACGCCTCAATCTCGTCACCGGTCAAGGGACTGGCACGCTGCCAGACGACCTCGTGCCCTCGATAGGCAAAGGTGTGCTCCATATAGAGCTGCAGCTGGTTGATCTTCCAACCGGCCAAGAGGTCCACAAGATCAAATAACGTCTCCATCGTGGGGACCTTGTCCCGGCTCACGTCGAGCAGCACGCCGCGATGGGTAAAGTCGGGCCAGTCCGTAATGCGGCATCCTGGCAG